>BQMV01000058.1 GCA_022181005.1 Anaerolineaceae bacterium
GTTGCGTTGACGAGGGATGCAACAAGTAACAAAATGGTTGTCGGAGATTTTACAAAATGAGTCACGCAAGCGGTAGTAAAAATAAGTTTTTTTTTGTAATGACACGAGGACCAACGAGATCTACCCTCTTTCCCTACACGACGCTCTTCCGATCTGAGGCACACGAAAGCATCCGCGCCGAAATCGGAGATCGCCAACTTCCTGACCCCGCTGAAATGCTCCGTCTAGCCCGCGAGGAACGCGATGAACAACTCTTCAACAGTCTGCGTTGACGCAAATATTGTTGTCCGTCTCGTTCTTTTTGCAGAGGACAAGATTCAGGCTCGTTGGAAACGGTGGGAATCCGACGAAGTGCAGTTCGTTGCTCCGTCCCTGCTCCATTATGAAGTTGTAAACAGTTTGCATCAATACCAAAAAGGTGGGCAAATCAGCGCGCCAACACTTGAGCGCGCGCTCGAAGCCGCATTGGGGTTGCCGATTGATCTTGTGGATGATAATCATATTCATCGAAGAGCCATGGTTCTAGCCGCACAGTACGGACTTCCCGCTGCCTATGATGCGCATTACCTTGCATTGGCAGAATGGATGGGTATTGAATTCTGGACGGCAGATAAGAAACTCATCAACACATTGAAGCCGTTCAAGTTTGATTGGGTAAAGGGAATTGAATAGGCAGAGCCATTCTTTCGCTCGGCTGGGGAGCGCCGATGCCGTTGCCTGCCCGCAGGGGACTCGCACAGGTATGACGAGGAGTTTTGGAAGGAACTGCTCGGCGAGAAGGCAAGGAAGAGTAAGGAGCAAAATTTGCCTGTTTCGCCAACGGCGGGGAAAGAGTTGGGGTTTTAGTTAACCTCGAAAAACACCAAGAGCGTGCAGGTTTTTACCGCGGAAGCGCAGATGGAAAGTGAAAAAGGCGTATCCAATCATCCGTGTGATGACGGAGGAGTGGGTCAGCCGTGCGGGGTTCTGTCCCAATTGCGGGAGGGCGTGAGTCAATTTGGGGATAACAAATCCGTCGCTGATTTTTATTGTGGGAACTGTTCAGAAGAATATGAGTTGAAGTCGAAGCACGGAGAGGCGGGAAAGAGAATCCTGGATGGCGCGTATACTACCATCCCGAAGTATTTCTTTGCACCGTCCATGATCGAGAAACGCAAGGCATTAGCAATCTCGCCCCAACAATAATCAAGTATCATCCCCCCATCTACATTGCAAAGGAACATTCATGGAATCTATTCTTTTTATGCTTGCCATCGGGTTGGCGAGCGGAATCGCCATTGGGTTGCAAGGACCGATGGCAAGCATCATCACACAACGGCTAGGCGCGCTTGAAAGCGTGTTCATCGTGCATTTCGGCGGCGCAATCATCGCATTAATCCCGATTCTGATCTACGGAAGCAAACTAGGGCAATGGCGCAGCGTGCCGTGGTATACGTTCGGCACCGGGCTGTTCGGCGTCATGGTCATCGCTTCGATCAGCTATATGATTCCGCGCTTGGGCGTTGCAACCGCTACTACGATCGTCATCGCCGGGCAGTTGCTGGCGGGCGTCGTCCTCGACCATTACGGCTTGCTCGGCGTAACGACCAAATCGCTGGACGCCGCGCGCGTCGTCGGGCTGGCGATCGTCACCGTAGGAGTCTGGCTCACCGTGCGATAATCTTCTATCGTATAATCTCAGCAAGAGACCGCATGAACAACCGTCAACTTGCCGATATCTTTACGCTCATCGCCAACCTGCTTGAGATCAAAGGCGAGATCGTTTACAAAACCATCGCCTATCGCAAAGCGGCTGAAAACCTGCTCCACCTGCCGCGCGAAGCGAGCGATTATTGGCGCGAAGGCAAACTGCTCGAAATCCCCGGCGTGGGCAAAGCTATCGCCGAAAAAATTGACGAACTGCTCTCCACCGGAAAACTCGAATTCCTCGAAAAACTCAACAACGAAATCCCCACAGAACTCGCGACATGGTTGAACGTGCCCACGCTGGGACCGAAGAAGATCGCGATGATCTGGAGAACGCTGGGAATCACGCGTCTTTCGCAACTTGAGGCTGCTGCAAAAAGCGGAAAACTGCGCGACCTGCCCGGCCTGGGCGCGAAATCGGAAGCCGCCATCCTCGAAGGGCTCGCGTCGCTGGCTCGGCGCACAGGGCGCATCTCCATCGGGCGCGCGCTTCCGCTGGCAAATGAGATCGTCGCAGCGCTCAAAAAGGCGCGGGGAGTCGTAGACGCGCAACCGGCTGGCAGCCTGCGCAGAATGCGCTCAACCGTCGGCGACCTCGACATTCTTGTGGCGGCGAACGATTCGGCGGCAGCAATGGAGACGTTCGTCAATCTGCCGAACGTCTCACGCGTGTTGGGCAAAGGCGAGTTCAAATCGAGCGTCGAATTCAGCGACGGAGTCCGCGCGCAAGTCTGGGCGTATCCGCCCAAAGAATTCGGAACCGCGTTGCAATACGCGACCGGTTCGAAAGATCATAACGTCAAGATCAGGCAACTGGCGCTCAACAAAGGACTCTCGCTTTCAGATCATTCGTTCAAACGCGTCAAAGACGGCAAGGAAATTTTCTGCGCCGACGAAGAAGACGTATACCGCGCGCTCGGCTTGCCGTGGATTCCGCCCGAACTGCGCGAAGATCGCGGCGAAGTCGAAGCCGCGCAAGCGAACGACCTCCCAAAATTAATTCTGCTCAAAGACCTCAAAGCCGACTTGCAAATGCACTCCACCTGGAGCGACGGCAAACTTTCTATAGCAGAGATGGCGCGCGCCGCGGCGAAACGCGGCATGAAGGTCATCGCTTTCACCGATCATTCGGCAAGCCTCGGCGTAGCCAACGGGCTGACGATGGACGATCACAAAAAACAAGCCGCCGAAATCAAAAAGGTTCAAAAGCAACTCGGCGACGAGATTTTAATTTTGCACGCCTCCGAAGTGGAGATCAAAGCCGACGGCTCGCTCGATTATCCCGACGAATTTCTGGCGAGCCTCGATCTGGTCCTCGCCTCGCTGCACACGTCGCTGCGCCAACCGCGCGAAAAAGCGACCGAACGCATGCTCAACGCCGTTCGGAATCCGCATGTTGATATCATCGGTCATCCCACCGGACGGCTGATTCCTGATCGCGAAGGCGCCGACCTAGACATGGATGCCGTACTGCAAGCCGCAGCAGAGAGCGGCGTGGCGCTAGAGATTAACGCCAACCCCGCCCGCCTCGACCTGGATGACGCGTACGCCCGCCGCGCCAAGGAACTCGGCATCCCGCTCAGCATCAACACCGACGCGCACTCCGAAGCAGATATGGATCTGCGCTTTTACGGCGTCGCTATCGCCCGCCGCGCCTGGCTGACCAAGAACGACGCGATCAACTGCTGGTCCACCGACAAGTTGTTGAAGTGGCTAAAGAAGCGCGGGTAAGGCAATAATAACTGCGCGCATACGCGCGCCATGGAGACCTAATGAACAATAGATCCAACAAACGCGCCGTCATCATCATTGCCAGCGCGACCGATCTTTTATTCGGCAGCGCAATTCTGCTCGCCTACTTCGGCATTCTGCCCGTTGACATTTCCAATTGGGAAGTTCCACGCTGGGTCATCGGCGTTATCGGCGGCGTATGGTTCGCCGGCTCGCTCGCCGTATTAGTCTATCAATTAACAAAAACCGATCTGGAATAGCGCAGGCTTCGACGATTATGGAGGACGCATGACTTTTAACATTCGCCGCATCGAAACGACAGACCTACCCGAATGGTTGCGGATGCGGCAGGCATTATGGAGCGAATTGTCGGAGCAAGATTTACTGCCCGAAATGGAAGTCATTCTCACAAACCCACGCTATGCCGTGTTCATCGCGGCGCGAAACAACGGCGGCGCCGCTGGGTTCGTCGAAGTCAACTTGCGCGAATACGCCGAGGGATGCGAAACCAGCCCGGTCGGTTATATCGAAGGCTGGTATGTAGATGAAGATGTCCGCCGGCAAGGGCTCGGCGTGGATTTAATCTCTGTCGCCGAACAGTGGGCGCGCGAAAAAGGCTGCGCCGAAATAGCCTCTGATACCTGGTTGGAAAATGAAGCCAGCATTCATGGACATCTAAAGATGGGCTATTATGAAGTCGAACGCCTCGTGCATTTCGTAAAGAATCTATAGCCGTTATCGGGCATATTCGATTAAACGGTTAAAAACCTTTCACTTCCGTAAGATTTCCCCAAATTGTTAAGTGTTTATAAAGCGCCAGCCTTCCGTCGCTGGCTATAATCATATTAACTTCATTGCGAAATGATTAAACGCAACCCTTTCGAATTCCTTCGCGGACTGGCTCTTTTTGTAGCGCTCTGGATATTAACGATCTTAGCGGCGCGTTTGCAGTTAATGTTCCCGCGCTCGCTCATTGTCTGGTTAAGCCAAAGTCCGAATCCGCAACAGGCGCTGTTCGCGTTTGGCGCGCTGTTCAGCAGCGGCGCGCTAATCCTCCTACGCTTAGGGATCGAAGTGCCGAGCGTCAAATCGCTCATCACCTCCGAAGTCGTCCGCGTATACTTCACCGGTTTGCCGATCTGGCTGTTGGGCATGATTCTGGCGGCAGCGACGCTGCGCCTATTGTTCATCTTCCCTTTATGTCAACCGCCCGCCTCCATCGTCTTCCACGTCGAAGGACGGCAAGAAAGTTTTTATCCTAACGACACGCTAATCGCCGACCCCGGAGATTTCCTGGCGTTGAGCGTCAAAGCGCCGCAAGATAATTCCATCCTTTCCTGTAAATGGCAGTATATCGGCGAAACGTTCGAATCTATCGGCGCAAGCGACGGTTGCGCGATCAACCTCAAGCTATCGGGAAAACCGGGCAACGGCTTGCTTACTTTGCAAGTCTCACAAAACTTCTGCAATCAAAGTTCTGTCTTTTCATTAGGCGTTCGGGTTCAATCTCCCTAACAGGACAAGCGAAAGATGATTCGCCAATTCAACCTCCTGCTATCCGCCTCTCTGTTAGCCGCAATCATATCCGCTTGCGGAAATTCAGCGACGCCCGGCGGCAAAGTGTCTCTACTGCCGAAGAATTGTTCCATCTATACCAACGAACAATTGCCGTTCACTCTCAACGGACTCATTCCGCCGAACGCCGCCATCACATGGGACGCCAGCGCTGGCAGCATTATCTCCTCGCCGCCCGGGTTAAACGCGCTCTTTACTGCGCCTCCTCAACCGCAGGTGGTTTTAATTTCAGTGTCAATCTCCTCCGGCACGCCGAGCGCGCAAACGCCTATTACCAAAGAATGCATTATCCTGACTAAAGACGCGCCCTCGGCTGCAACAAACAACATTCGTAATCCTACGATTCCCAACGGACCCGCGTCTTTGTCGCCCAATTCAGCCCTCCCGACGATCGTTATCAGCGAAGTCATGGCAAACCCATGCGGAGGCGTTGACTACAAAAAATGGAACGAATACGTCGAACTCTATAATTATGGCGACCAACCGGTAGACGTATACGGTTGGTGGATCGCCGATATCGGCGAATCGGGCACGCCGGATATGCTCGTCTCTTGGACGCAACGGAATCCTTATGTCGCTTTGCCAAGTTCCTTAACCCTCAACTCGACCGTCATTCCGCCCAAGGGTTTCGCCCTCATCCTCTCGCCCATCTACGCAGAAGGTTCAATTCCCTACTTCATGCCCTACGCGATTCCAGCGAATACAGTCATACTTACGCCTGCTGAAAGCCGCACGCTCGGCGACGATTACTTCAGCCTTGTCGGGTCGGGGCAAGGGCGCGACGTGCTCGTGCTATATCAAGGCGGACCCAGCGTCATTCGGACGGTAGTCTCAACCTACGGCTCGCCCAAACTCGATTCGTACGCCAATAAGATCCGCGACGATTACTTGGATAATCTTCCGCTCGCTCTGCATGAATGTTCTTCCGCCGAACGTATTGATCCGCTTAAGCCGGATATCTTCGATAATTGGCGTGAGATCGCCAACGGAACCCCCGGCGACGCGCCCTATCCGTAAGCGCCGCCGCCTCTACTTCGAACATAGACCCAACGAGGCACGCACAATCGTTATACGGTTGCTTAAATCTCCGCCCCAAATGGAGGGGCTTTATCTTTTTTCGATTTATGCGTCAAAGCCGTTAGAAGTATAATCGGCGCATATGTCCATATTCTCCAACAAGCGCATTCTTCTTGGGGTAACGGGCTCCATCGCCGCATATAAAGCCGCCGACCTCGCCTCTAAACTCACGCAAGCGGGCGCGCAGGTGGATGCAATCCTCACCGACCCTGCGCAGAAATTCATCACCCCCCTCGTCTTTCAATCGGTCACAGGGCGTCGCGCCTATACCGATTCTGACCTATGGGGCGCCGAAGCGCACGTTTTGCATATCGGCTTAAGCCATGCCGCCGATTTGCTCGTCATCGCGCCTTGCACCGCAAACACGCTTGCCAAACTTGCGCATGGGCAAGCCGATTCGCTCCTGACCGTCTCTGCGTTAGCCGCATCATGCCCGTTGCTCATCGCACCCGCTATGGACGGCGGCATGTACGATCACGCCGCCACGCAAGCGAATCTCGACGCATTGAAAAAACGCGGCGTATCTATTCTTGAACCAGCCGAGGGACATCTCGCTTCAGGATTAATCGGCAAAGGACGCCTGCCCGAAACGTCCGAACTTATCGGGCGCATCCGCCTCATTCTCGGACGAAGCGGCTCGCTTGCTCAGCGGAGCGTCGTCGTTGCCGCCGGCGGGACTCAAGAGCCGCTCGACCCGGTGCGCATATTGACAAATCATTCTTCGGGCAAGCAAGGATACGCCCTCG
>BQMV01000059.1 GCA_022181005.1 Anaerolineaceae bacterium
AAAAGGCACGCCGTTTCAGTTGCCTCCCTCGGGACGGCTTTCACCGGGATTGATCCCCGTTCCCTTCTACGAGGTGTGGAGTTTGGACTTGGTCAAGGGGACCTTCGCATTTATTATCGCTGATTTTGTTTCTCGAATGCAAGTTGTTAATAGCATCTTATCGGGCGATCACAAAGTCCTTAAAGACGCTGTGCAACACTTAATTTTGCCTGCTTTCGCGCTTTCAACGATCTCTACCGCGTTAATCGCGCGCATGACGCGTTCCTCGATGCTTGAAGTGCTTGGGCAAGACTATATTCGCACGGCGCGCGCAAAAGGATTGCGCTATAGGGCGGTTATCTTAAAACATACGTTGAGAAACGCCCTGCTTCCCATCGTCACAGTGATCGGCCTTTCGTTGGGCGGTTTGCTCGGCGGCGCGGTATTGACCGAGACCGTATTTAATTTAGCCGGCGTAGGGCGTATTCTATACGAAGCGATTACCGCCCGCGATTATGGCATTGTGCAGGGGTTCACCGTTGTGATCGCTGTTTTCTTTGTCGTTGTAAACTTGCTCGTTGATCTCTCTTACGCGTATCTCGACCCGCGCATACGGTTGGAATAATCATGGCAAACACTATCTCTACGCTTAATGCGGAAGCGCTTTCGCTCGAATCGGTCAGCCTGTGGAGCGTCACTTGGAAGCGCCTTCTTCGTCGTAAATCTGCCGTGGTAGGCATCTTTATATTGGGGCTATTGATCTTCATCGCGCTGACGGCGCATTGGCTGGCGCCCTACGATCCTACCGCTTCCATGCTCGATATTCCCGGCTATACCGGGCAAGCCACAAAACGACTGCCGCCCTGCATTCACCTGTTGGGCTGCTCGCAAGAAGAGCCGCAGCATATCATGGGGTTGGATGGAAATATTCGCGACGAATTCAGCCGTTTGCTCTATGGCGCGCGCTTAAGTTTGATGGTCGGTTTTGCCACGGTCACATTTGCAATCATTATTGGAACTGTTCTTGGCGCGTTAGCGGGATATTTGGGCGGATGGGTGGATAACGCCATTATGCGCGTTATGGATGTGTTGCTCGCTTTTCCATCTCTTTTGCTTGCCATCGCCATCGTTACAGTGCTGGGACCCGGACTGATCAACGCCTTGCTCGCTATTGGCATCGTATCCATTCCCGCCTATGCGCGCGTTATGCGCAGCAGCGTGCTGTCTGTGCGCGAAATGGATTACGTTTCCGCTACGCGCTCGCTTGGCGGAAACGCCTACGACATACTGTTTCGTCGCATTTTGCCCAATGCGTTGACGCCGCTCATCGTGCAAGGGACGCTGGGCATCGCCACCGC
Source organism: Anaerolineaceae bacterium (assembly GCA_022181005.1). Taxonomy (GTDB): domain Bacteria; phylum Chloroflexota; class Anaerolineae; order Anaerolineales; family Villigracilaceae; genus Defluviilinea. The sequence goes on from BQMV01000059.1 coordinate 1,338, forward strand.
AATTCTAGACTCAGCCGCCCTTTCTTTCTTAGGGCTTGGCGCGCAACCCCCAACGCCTGAATGGGGCGCGATGCTCGGCTCAGAGCGCAATCAAGTGTTCACTGCGCCGCACCTTGTGTTTTACCCCGGGTTGGCGATCATGCTGACCGTGCTGGCTTTCAACTTGCTCGGAGACGGATTGCGCGACGCGCTCGATCCGCGCTTGGCGCATGTCAGTTAAGATAAAAAACCCCGCGTTGCGCGGGGTTTTTTTATAGGCTTTGTCGAAGGCGTCTAATCGTTGCCGATGAATTCTTTCGCCTTCTCCACATAGGCGAGGCTTTGATGTCTAAAGTAGGTGTTGTATAACGTGGCGTAATGTCCGCTGCTTGCAAGCAGATCGTTGTGATTGCCCTCTTCAATGATGCTCCCTTTATCCATGACAACGATGCGATCCGCCGCTTTGACTGTCGAAAGGCGGTGCGCGATGAGAATGCTGGTTGACTTCTTCAAGATAAGATTTAACGCCTGCTGAATCTGCCACTCGGTGAATGGATCAATGCTGGCGGTCGCTTCGTCGAGGATGAAGATGGCGGGACGTTGCATCAGCACGCGCATTAATGCCACCAATTGACGCTGCCCCATCGAGAGGTGCGCGCCTCGTTCGCCGACTTCTGATTGAATCCCGTGCGGGAGCGTTTCCAGCCATTCGCCGTCGCCGATGCTGCGCGCCATTTGTAGAATCTCCGCTTCGGGCGCTTCGGGCGCCGCATACCGAATATTATCCGCAACAGTGCCGGAGAATAGGAACGGCGCTTGCGACACAATGCCGAGTTGTTTGCGGTATTGCGCGAGATTGAATTCGCGGATGTCGTTCTTGTCAATTAATAGCCGCCCCTCTTGGAATTCGTAAAAGCGCGCGATCAACTTCGCAATGGATGATTTGCCCGCGCCGGTATGCCCCACGAGGGCGAGCGTTTCGCCGGGGCGGATGTGCAAGCTGAAGCGGGAGAGAATCGGCTCTTTATCTGTATAGCGAAAATTCAGGTTGTCGAAGAAGATCTCGCCTTTCAGAGGCGGTACGCTTTTCGAATCGGTCTGCACAACGTTCGGGTCTGCGTCAATAAGCGCGAAGACGCGTTCTGCCGCGGAAAGCCCGGCTTGGATCTGCGCCCAAAACGCGGAGAGATTCAGCACAGGGAAGAAGAATTCGTCGAGACTCATGATGAAGAGATACCATGCTCCCACCGTAACGATGCCTTGCGCTGCGCTCATACCGCCGGTGTACACCAGAATACCGACAAAAATGCCGCTTAACGCGTTGAGCGTTGGGAAGACCAACGACAGGATAAAGCCGCGTTGCACGTTGACGCGATAGGATTGCTGGTTCGATTCGGCGAATGATTCGAAGATGCTTTTTTCCTGACGAAAATTCTTAGCGATGGCGATGCCGCTAATGGTCTCTTTGATCGCGGCGTTGACGTCTGCCATGGCTTTCATGCCGCGCTTCGTGACGCGTCGCGCCATGGCGCGAAATCCCAACGCAACCGCAAAGATGAACGGCAGGAAGGCGATCAGCATTAACGTGAGTTTTACATCGGTGCGGAAGAGAACGACGCCCAGCAAGATCGCCCGTACGAATTGTGCGCCCACGTCGGTGACGATGACGATCAGCTGCCCGAAATCGTTAGTGTCTGAGGTGATGCGCGACACGACGCGCCCTGAAGAGAACTGGTCGTAAAATGAAAGATCGTGTTCCGCTGCGGCGCGGAAGGCGCGCGCGCGCAGATCCAACACCACGTCTCCTACGGCGCGCACAACGAGGCTGCGCCGCGCCCAGTTCAGTCCCCATAAGCCGATTCCAATCAGCAAAACTACCAAGCCTACGAGGCTGATGGCAGAGTAAGTCGGCTGGTCTTTGAGCATATCAATCATGCGCGAGACTACGATCGGCAGCGCCGCGCCGACGATCGCTAATGCGATAACGAACAGCGTGATCCATGTTAACCGTCGTCTTTGCGAATCGAAGTAACTGAAGATGCGCCGCGTTAGTTCTCGGTCGGTATATTGACGATCGTATTTTTCGTCTGCAAGTCCGGTAAAGAAGCCCATAGATAGTTCTCTAAATCCTTTAGTTCTCTCGTCTGATACTTAATCTTGACGCGCTATTCTCGAAAGATCCGTGAATACGCTTCGGAAGTTTCCATCAACTCATCGTGCGAACCGATGGCGGCAATGCGCCCTTTACGGAGGACGATGATCAAATCTGCCCAACGGATTTGCGACAAGCGGTGCGTGATAATGAAGGTTGTGCGTCCGCGCGCTGCATTGGAGATGGCGCGTTGAATGCGATCTTCGGTGGCGGAATCGATGGCGGAGGTGGAATCATCTAAAATTAAAATGCGCGGATCGGTGAGGAAGGCGCGCGCCAGCGCGATCCGTTGACGCTGTCCGCCGGAGAGCGTCGCGCCTCGTTCGCCGACGATAGTTTCGTATTTTTTGTCGAAAGAATGGATGAAGTCATCTGCCTGAGCGGATTGCGCCGCCGCTTCCACCTCGCTTGACGACGCGCCCGGCTTGCCAAACGCGATATTGTCGCTGATGGAGCGCGTGAACAGGAAAATATCCTGCTCGATCATGGATATCTGCGAACGGAGCGCAGCGAGATTCCAATCGCGCACGTCTACGCCGTCTATACGAACCTGTCCTTGAGTCGCGTCGTAGGTGCGGTTGATGAGCTTGACGAGCGTGGTCTTGCCGGCGCCGGTCTGCCCGACGATGGCGACGGTTTGCCCGGCTTTTACCTTGAAGGAAATGCCTTCCAATTCGTTCTCATTTTCCAACCCATAAGAAAAATTGACGTTGTGAAATTCAACCTCGCCTTTGATCGCGCCGGCGTATCCCGTCGCGTTTTGATCGAGATTGGTCTCGCGATTCATCAATTCGAGAATGCGGCGCGCGCTGGATAGTCCGAGCGAGACCTGTGAGTAAGCGAAGATGGACGTAAACGTGGGGAAATCTAATAAACGCAATAATCCGAAATATGCCACGACCGCGCCGACGTTGAGCAACCCGTTATGGTACAGGATAAGGGCGTGAAATAGCCCGAACGCGTACGCGGCGCCGAGCAGCAGCATGGCGGCGTAACGCCCTTCGAGATCGCCCTGCTTAACGAACGCATTGCGCACGCGGCTGGCGTTCATCACGAACTTATCCACCTCCGCGTTTTCTTGCGAAGCGCCTTTGACGACTTCCACGCCGTCCAATGATTCGGACAGATGTGTGTTCATCGTTCCGAATGAAGCGCGCACTTCATCGGTGATCGGAGCGAGCGTTTTCAAATAACGAAAAAGGATGACGAAGTACAGAATGATAAAGGCAATCGGCGTAATGACTAACGATGGATGATAACGTCCCGCCGCAAAGATCGGCATAAGGATGAACACGAACGAGCCGATCACTAAATTTGCCCCCGGGCTGAACATATAGTTGACTTCGCGCACATCGTTCGTCGCGCGCGCCATCGTATCGCCGACTGGCTGTAAGTTGTGGAAGGTCATGCTCTTGCCGAGCAGAGAGAGGTACAACTCGTCGCGTACTTGTCGCTCCATCTTTTGCGCGAGCAATTCCGCGCCGAAGTTGCGTCCCAGTTGCAACGCGCCGCGGATGATCTGCGAAAAACCGATGATTAACGCCAGCGGTAAAAGAACGCTGACGTCGGGAGTCGGTTTTAACATTGCGTTGAATGCGTCGCCGGTTAATACCGGCACAACTGCGGCGAGGGCGGCGTTGCCAAGCGCGCCCAGAATCAACATTGCGATGATCCATCCATGGCGCGAGGCGTGCGACCAGACCCAGCGCGCAGGGCTGGAGCGGTCGTAGACTTTTTGTTGAGATAATGAAAATTCGGCTGGAGCGGTCAGTGTGGTCATAGCGGAAAAAATTCTCTCGTGGTTTGTTTGACGTCACGAGAGCCCATATCAATTGCTTAGTATGCAGGCGAAATATTCTGGATTTTCGCACTCGGGTCGAGAGGTTGTCTAAACCTTCTAAACGAGATGTGTAGCAGCGTTCAAATTCTACCACGTCAAGCGTAACTTCCGATTTGGAGAAGGGTTATCGTATTTAGATTCATCCGCGCGGATGGTCAAAAAAATCTTGTTCAAGGAGATTCAAAATGAAAATGCCCTCGACGATTTCTGGTTGGTGCATGTGGTTGTTCTTCCTTTGGTTCGGCGTCAGTTCATTTGTGACATTACCTTTCGCAGCAACGGTTTCCGGCGTACTTGCCCTCGCCTATGCCGTGTTCGCTCTGTTCGGCAAATAACAAGCGTAGTTGTAAAAACGACCTCCTTCGTAGGAGGTCGTTTTTATTTAAGCGATGACAGAAAATCCGCAAACCGCATCGAATATTCCCAGCCTGTTTGATCTTCGATTCCCCACCACGCGGATAGAATTGCGTGCGCTATGCTCCACTCAATAATGCGTTCGCGTTCAAATCCTAAATGTTCGCACAAGACGTCAACCCGCCGCTTCATCCGTAACTTCAGCTGGCTGTCCTGTAGCGACATTCCCCACGGGTTTATCATCAGTGGACCGACTTCGTAGCACGCGGGACCGATCACCCCTTTCGGGTCAATCGCCAACCATCCTCGCCCCGACGATAAAATATTGGAATGATGCAAATCTCTGTGCATCAAAATGGGACTGTGATCCTCCGCAAAGAATTCTTTCGTTGACTGTTCAACTCGCGCCACAAGCTTCTCATTCAACGGGCCCGTCCCGCCGTTGAACATTTTCCGCAAGCGCTTTAATCCATCGAACCAATCGGAGAGCTGGATGAATTTACTTTGGCTTGTCATCCTGAGCGATAGCGAAGGATCTCCACCAACGTGGTCAAGACCCTTCGCCCCTTCGGGGCTCAGGGTGACATGATCAAGCGAGCGCCACATCCTTTTCATCGCCTCCGCCGCGATGCGCGTCGCTTCTTCATCATCCTCCAGCGTGGACAACATTTCGCCAGGCTGTAACCGTTCCAGCAAAAGAAATCCCTTCTCCTCATCGAAGTCAATCAGTTTGCAAGCGCCCTCACCGTTGAATAATCGCAACGCCGCGATCTCACTCGTCAATTCATCGCGCGGGATGCCGATTTTGAGGATGACATCTCCCTCACCCACTTCGACAAGCTCAGTGCGGCGCCTAGCCCCTCTCCCAAAGGGAAAGGGGGATTCTGCGAACGCCACAAAATTATAGGAAAGATTCGGTACAGTCTGAATATTCGTCAAACCCCAGCGCGCGGAGGCTTCGTCAATCAATGCTGGCAGATCGGCGAGAAAGCGCGCTCCAGTTTCGCCGAAGGCTTTAACTATTGTTGAAGTATAGGG
>BQMV01000060.1 GCA_022181005.1 Anaerolineaceae bacterium
TTCCGATCTCAACCCATTGATCGCATAGCAAGCCGGCAGCATAAGCGGATTCATCGCTGCGAGTATGACCCGTAGCCTGGCGTACATCGGGAGTCTCGTTACATTGCTGGCGTTGATGATTCCTACATTGTCGTACCTACTGGTCAATGAACATCCAGAGGATGTCGCTCCCGAAGAGCAACGCCAGCAATCACACGGCTTCGTGCTTTTGCTGATCTTCATTGGGCTTTTGTTGATCCTCGGTCCCGAGTTTGTGTATTTGTTGGATGGTTTTAAATACCGCATCAACACTATTTTTAAATTCTATTTTCAGGCATGGATGGTACTCTCCCTTGCCGCCGCGTACGGGACGGCTGTCCTGCTCAAGAATTTACAGGGCATGTCAAAAGGAATATTCTCAGGTGTGTTTGCAGTGGTGTTGATCGTCGGGCTTACTTATCCGGCGCTTGGCTTTGCGAACAGGACAAACAACTTCAAGCCGCCGTTCTTCGGCTATAGTCTCGATGATTTTGACCGTGTCAAAGCAGAGAATCCGGATGAAGCCGCCGGGATTCTCTGGCTCCGCTCCGCGCCGGATGGGGTAGTTGCCGAGGCTGTGGGAGGCGCGTACTCCTCCTACGCCCGCATCGCGAATTACACCGGCTTGCCGACCGTCTTAGGCTGGGACAATCACGAAGGTCAATGGCGTGACTCGCTCCTCATCGGCAATCGCCGCCAGGACATCGAAACCCTCTACACCACGCCCGATGGACTCACCGCGCAAGACATCGTTGCGAAATACAATATCCGCTACATCTACATCGGCGGACTCGAACGAAGCGCCTATCCAGTAGATGAAGGCAAGTTCAACAATCTATTCAAGATTGTGTTCCAACAAGGGAATGTGACGATCTACGAAGCGCCGTAATATGCATGTTGTTGCCGAGAGGAGCGCTTCGACAGACTCAACGTAAGCTTTGCGGCGACGAAGCGCTCTCCTGTTTCGTCGCGTCTTCCTCGCAACGATAAAATATACAGAGTAAAATTACTTTTATGAAATCTTTCCCATTTAAACATAAAGGCTGGCTGTACGGGCTGGCTTTTCTCATTGCCCTTGCCCTGCGATTCATCGCGCTCGGCGCGTCTCCGCTCACCGACTCGGAAGCGACGCTTGCTTTGCAATCCCTCGCCCTCACGCGCGGCGAATCACCCCTGCTTGCGCCGCAGTCCGCATACATTCTTTTCACCGCTGTTTTATTCGCCATCATGGAAAGCGCGAACTTCCTCGCGCGTTTTCTCCCCGCGCTGGCGGGGAGCGTGTTGGTCTTTGCTCCATACTTTTTCCGCGAAAAGATTCATCCGCGCCCGGCGTTGATCCTTGCCTTCCTCTTCGCTTTCGACCCCGGACTCGTCGCGCTTTCGCGTCAGGCAAACGGGACAATGCTCGCGGTGACGTTCCTCCTCTTCGCATGGGGAATGTGGAATCACAAACGACTCATCCCCGCTGGCGTCTTTGCCGGTCTTGCGCTTCTCTCCGGCCCGTCGCTTTGGGCTGGCTTGCTGACTCTCGGTCTAACCTATCTTTTCATTTGCGGTATGAAGCCAAACGCCGCGAAAGCCCAGCCTTCTCTTGAGAATCTGGAAGCGCCAATCGTAAATCCAAAATCGTCAATTTCTCAATTGTCGATTACTAATCCTCAATTACTTATCTCTATTATTGTCGCCTTCCTCCTCGGTGGAACTCTCTTCTTCACTGTCCCTAGCGGATTGAGCGCCGCGCTCTCCTCTCTTATCGCTTATCTTAACGGTTGGGTCGCGCCGACGACAGCGTCGCCCGGACGAATTCTCTTTACGTTTTTTGTCTATGAGTCGTTAGGCGTCTTCCTTGCCGCGCTTGCCATCTTCCGCGCCTTGCGAACTAACGGCAAACGCGCTAAGCGGCTGACGATCTGGCTCGGCGTCGCGCTTTTGCTCGCGGCGTTTTACCGTCAGCCGGCTGAACTGGCGTGGGCGATCGTTCCTCTGTTAACTTTAAGCGCGTTTGAACTTGCGCGTCTCTTTGAGATTCAGCGCGGAGAGTATAAGGAAGTCGGCATCGTTGCCGTCGCGCTTTCCATCTTATTGGTTTACACTTGGTTCAGCGTTTCGGGGATCGCTCTCAACCCTTATAGCCAATTCCCTGTTGCCTTGCCATTTTTCGGCGAAGTGCAAAATGCGCGGATGCTGGCGTTGCTTGGCTCGCTGGCGATCGTTATTGCGTGCGTGGCGCTGGCGGCGCTGGGCTGGTCGGCGCGTATTGCGCGCATTGGCGCAACGTTCGCTTTTACAGTTTTTCTTGGCATTTATGCAATGGCTACGGCATGGGGCGCCAGCGGGTTGCGCAATCCGAACGGAGTTGAATTGTGGAGCGTGGATCCGCGCGCGATTCAAGCGGACCTGCTGCTTGCCAGCGTGAACGATCTTTCCGAATTCAGCCTCGGTCATCCTCAGTCGCAGCCTGTTATTATTTCGGGCGTCGCTTCTCCCGCTCTCGAATGGGCTTTGCGGAATCATTCGGCGCAAACGGCTGCGGTTCTCGACGCGCAAGCGGAACTGCCAATTGTCATCACGCCGCCGATGGACAGCCTTGGCTTAACCTTCGCCTATCGCGGGCAAGATTTTCTGTGGAGGGGGCAGCCTCAATGGGCGAATCTCAAAGCGCAAGATTGGCTGAAGTGGCTGATTTTCCGCGAACTGCCGATGGAACATGAAACGATTATCTTATGGGCGCGCGATAATCTATTCCCCGATGCGCGTGGAGGAAAGTGATCGTGACGACTGCGACGCCCTTGATCATCGCTATTGACGGACCCGCCGCCTCGGGAAAATCTACGCTGGGGCTGCGACTCGCCCACGCGCTCGATTATTTGTTTTTCGACACGGGCGTGATGTATCGCGCGGTCACCTGGCTGACGCTGGAGCGCGGATTTGATATAGATGATGAAACCGCGATAACTTTGCTGGCTGAAAAGACGCACATTGACGTGGCTCCCGCCTCCGCGCCCGATGGACGCGCTTGCGACGTCCTCGTGGAAGGGCAAGATATCACATGGGAAACGCGCCTGCCCGATGTGGACGCGAGCGTATCGCGCGTCTCCGCGTATCGCGGCGTGCGCAGCGCGTTGAGCCGGCAACAACGCCGCATCGGGTTGCGCGGCAAGGTCGTGATGGTGGGACGCGACATCGGCACGGTCGTTCTGCCCGAAGCGGATTTGAAGATTTATCTCGATGCGAGCGCCGAACAGCGCGCGATGAGACGCTATCATGAAATACTTCTACGCGGCGGCGCGGCGGATTATAGCGAAATCCTTTCGAAAGTGATCGAACGCGATCGCATTGATTCGACGCGCGATGTGGCTCCGCTCAAAGCCGCCGACGATGCGGTGATTATTGATTCGGATCAGATGGACGCGGATGCGGTTTTTGAGAAAACATTGGCGCTATGTCGGTAAATAAAACGTATCGTGCGCCCCGGCGGAATCGTATCTTTCGCGCGCTGTTGAAACCGTTTGGGCGCGGAGTCTTCCGCCTGCTTAGCGACGTGCGTATTGACGGCGAAGAAAACATCCCGCGCGGAAAGCCCTACATTGTCGCGGTGAATCACGTTTCGATGTTCGACCCTCCGTTTGTTGGCGCGTTTTGGCCCGAGTCGGTTGAGATCGCCGGCGCGTCAAACGTATTTGATAAACCCTTTGAAGGGACGATACTCAAAATGTATGGCGTTATCCCCGTGCATCGCGGCGAGTTTGATCGCGCCTTGCTGGTTAAGATCGTTCATATTCTTAATTCAGGCAAACCGTTGCTAATGTCGCCCGAAGGCGGTCGTTCGCATGTGACCGCGATGCGGCGCGCCAAGCCCGGCATCGCTTATATCGTTGAACAGACCGGCGCGCCAGTGTTGCCCGTTGGGCTGGTCGGCACGACGACTGACTTTTTGCGTCGTGTGCGGCAACGTCCAAGGCTGACGCTTGAAATGCGCATTGGGAAGCCGATCGTTTTGCCGAGGATCGAAGTCAAGGGGACGCGTCGTCATGAATTGAGACAGCAAAACGCAGACTTGGTTATGTCGCATGTGGCGGGTTTATTGCCTGAGGAATATAGAGGCGCGTATGCTGAAACGGCGATCGAACCGTCTCGCGTCAATTCAAATTAGTCTTTGACGCGCTCCGCTATTGTTGAATGCGAAAACGGTTTTGTTGGCATAAATCTAAAACGAATGCCGTCAGGAGAATGGTATGACACATGGTGAAGCGTTATCTCTTGTTCGTGAATATGTGAAAAACGAAGGACTTGTGCGCCACATGCTTTCGGTGGAAGCGGCGATGCGATTCTACGCGGAGAAATTCGGCGAAGACCCCGAAGCGTGGGGATTGATCGGTCTGCTTCACGATTTCGATTGGGAGATCCATCCCACGCTGGAACAGCATCCGCAAGACGGAGCGCCGATGCTGCGCGAGCGCGGCGTGCCAGAAGACATTATTCAGGATATTTTGAGTCACGCGGATCATTTGAATTTGCCGCGCGATACGATGCGACGTAAAGCCATCTGTGCGTGCGATGAGATCACAGGATTAATTACCGCCGTCGCGTTGGTGAGACCTTCCAAGTCGCTGTACGATCTCGAAGCGAGTTCTGTCAAAAAGAAGTGGAAGGATAAAGCCTTTGCGGCGGGCACATCACGCGCGGAAATGGAACACGCCGCGCAGGAGTTCGGTATCGAGTTATGGGAGCATGTGGGGAATGTGATCCAAGCCATGCGACGCATCGCGCCTGAGTTGGGGCTGGTGGGGAATATCTCGCCGCAATAAAGTTAAGGCGCGTTGGAGTGACGAAGCGCGTCCCAGCCTGCGACACAGCCTGTTTGGAAGATCATGTCTTGCGGCATGGGTTGGTCGTTTTCAAATAACTTCCCTGCGGGGTATTCGGCTCTGAGCGAGTATGCGATTTGCGGACCTGTAGAATCGGATGCGATGGTCAGTAGATAGAATTTGCCCAGCGATTGCCAATCGGGTTCAAATTGGATGGCGTACCAATCACCAACGGGGAGGGCGGAGTTGTTGACGAGTTGATTGATGATCTCGCGCCCTTGGTCAACATCTTGCAGGATAAATCGTGTCGTTCCAGATGAGTCTGCTTGGTTAGCGTTCATCCACACGCGGACTTAGCTTGCGCCGTTACATTCTAGAACGATTTCTTGTTTGAGAGTCAGTTGAGTTGATACTGGCGACGAATAACGTTCATCGGGCGCCCAGTTTTTGTAGTTGGGTTGGTAGCATAATCCCGATTGATAAAATTGCGAGCCGCAATCTACATGATAGGAGAGATACATCCCTGTCGTGTAAAAGAGGAGACTCAATACGGAAAGGATGACGGGAAGCGCGCTGGGGATGCGAATCCGCTTGAGGATGGGAAAACCAGCCAGCCCGAGGAAAAGAAGCGGCATGACCGTCGTGAAGTAACGTCCTTGCACGCCCTCGATGGATTTGAATCCCACTGGGTTGAAGGTGATGTACATCAGAATATACGTGCCGATGTACGATGCGATGAAGACGAATATTAAGCCGAGGTGCGTTCGAGTTGGAATCGAATCATTGTTGATGAAGAGGGCGGTAATCAGCGTGGCGGCAAATAAATAAAACGTCCATGCGGGGACGGGCCAGTAAGCAAAGCCATAGATGGCGATCCAGTCCAAAAGATAGCTGAACCACCTGCCGCGAATCGTTCCGTCGAGGATGGATAGGAATTCGGGGATGTTGTTGATGATGAATGTCACTTGCCCTGCGGGGCTTGTCCCTTCGGGCGCGGTATGTAGTTGTGAATAGGCGAGCACATTCCAACCAATGACTTCGATTGCGAAAAGCGCGGCGGTTGTTGCGAACAGGAGGATGTATCCGTATCGCATGTTGAAGCGCGAGGGAGGAATGATGAGAAAGGGAAGGATGGCCAGAGGGACGATGTTGACTTTGCCCCAAAACAAAATGAAAAATAATAATGCGAGCCAGCCCCACTCTTTCCAACGAATTTCTTTTTGATTCGCAATTGCGATCGTTCCGCCGATGAACAGAAACGCGATGCCGTTCGAGATCGCGTCCGCGCTGATGGTGGAGGCTTGCAAAATGGCGACGGGCGACGCGGCGAGGACGGCGAGAATCCATTTGCCGAACGGGATGAATCGCACTCCCAGCCATGCGAGCAATGTATAACTAAGGAGTCCGATCAGGCGAGTGACATAATAGACAGGCAGGGCGGGCAGTCTTTGGCTTCTTCCGAGAAAGCGCATGACCATGGCTTGCGGCAATAACAGCGGAGGCGAATAGACCGAGCGCGTCTCGACCGTTCCATACACATAATCGTACGCGCCCATCGGCAGGCTTCCATATGTTGCCCAGAAGTCCGCTTCCACCGCGCGGACGATAAACTGCCTGCGATACGAAAGTTCCCAATAGACGGCGGGGAACGGCGTCTTCTCTTCGTTCGGCAGAAACGCGAAATCGGACATTTGCCACACGCGCATGAGATGCGTCTCTTCGTCGTAGCCCGCGCTGATGGGAAGCAGAAGAGAAACGGCAACGCCGAACACCAACAACACAGCCAGCAGATAAATTTCCGCGCTATGCAAGTGTTTATTTTCAAGAAAAAGATTTCTT
>BQMV01000061.1 GCA_022181005.1 Anaerolineaceae bacterium
AAGATGCGGCGACCCCCGCAATGTAAACTCATTCCCTACACGACGCTCTTCCGATCTACATTTTTGATGGCGGGCAAAAGCGGGTTGAACATCACGCACTCCGATCCGTTCGAGGCGTTCGTTTCAAAATATGGCAAACGCCGCAACGAGATCGAACCTCTGCTCAAAAAATTCGGCACGGACGAACTCCGCGCATGGGCGCATAGACTCGGCATCGAAACGTTTATCGGAACTTCGGGGCGCGTCTTTCCCAAAGGGATGAAGGCGAGTCCGCTGTTGCGGGCGTGGCTCAGGCGATTAACCGATTCAGGCGCGACGTTTCACCTGCGTCACCAGTGGACAGGCTTTCTGCCCAACCATTCTCTGCGCTTCGTCACGCCCAATGGCGATGTAAATATCAAAGCGGATGCGACAGTCCTTGCGCTCGGCGGCGGGAGTTGGCGCAGACTCGGTTCAGATGGCGCGTGGGTTGACTGGTTGAAACAGGCTGGGGTGGAGGTCGAACCGTTGTCTCCATCCAATTGCGGATTCGACGTGGCGTGGAGTCCGCATTTTCGAGAGAAGTTCGATGGGCATCCGATCAAATCGGTTGTTTTATCGTTTGGCGAGTTTCGTCAACAAGGCGAATTCATCGTGACAAAGGACGGCGTGGAAGGCGGGTTGATCTACAGCGCGTCAGCATTCATCCGCGATGAAATTTATGCGAGCGGCAAAGCGACTGTTCTGCTAGACCTACACCCCGACCGAACACTGGATTGGTTGACAGAAAAATTATCGCGCCCACGCGGGTCTAAATCATTGGCAAGTTATTTGGAAAAAATACTGGGGATCAAAGGAGTGAAAGCGGGGTTGTTGCGCGAATTCGTATCGAAAGAGGACTTCGCAGACGCGAAACGACTCGCGGGATTCATCAAAGCCTTGCCCGTGCCGTTCGTCGCTCCGCGCCCATTGGATGAAGCGATCAGCACGGCGGGCGGCGTGACGTTTGACTCGCTCGATGAAAACCTGATGTTGAAGAATCTACCCGGCGTTTTCTGCGCCGGTGAAATGCTCGATTGGGAAGCGCCAACCGGTGGATACTTGCTGACGGCATGTTTCTCCAGCGGCTACGCGGCGGGGAACGGGGTGTTGAAATATTTGTCGGATAAGTGACGGCCACCTTCAAGGTGACCGTCACTTTGTTTCACTAGCCCAACTCCCCCACCGTCTTCTCCACCTCCACCAAAATCTCCCCCGACTTCACCAACTTCTTCATCGCATTGTGATCGTTGTACAGCGGACGATCCACTTCGAGATGTTCAACATATTTGCGGATGACTTCGCGCGCGCGTTTCGTTCCATGCCCCGGCAGGAACTGGCGGAAGTCCATGGCTTGCGCCGCCGCCATGAATTCGATTCCCAACACTCCATAGGCATTGTCTAAAATTTGTTCGTTCTTCAAGGCAGTGTTCATACCCATCGAAACAAAATCTTCCTGATCTGCCGCGGCAGGGATGGATTGCACGCTCGCAGGCGCGGACAAGATTCTCTGTTCAACGATCAAATGGTCGGCGGTGTACTGGCTGAGCATCATCCCAGAGTAGAAGCCCGGCTCGTGGGCAAGAAAATCAGGCAGTCCCTGCGAAAGAGCGGGGTTCGTCAGGCGATTGAGTCGCCGCTCGGAAAGCACGCACACCATCGTGATCGCCGTGCCAGCCATATCCATTGGCAGCGAAACAGGACTCCCTTGAAAGTTCGCGCCGGTGAGGGTCAATTTCTCTTCGGGGATGAAGATCGGATTATCGCCGACGCCGTTCAACTCGATCTCCACTTGCGAACGCGCGTACGCAATTGCATCACGCGCCGCACCGATCACCTGCGGAGTCGAACGCATCGAGTAGGCGTCCTGCACTTTCGTTTTCATCTTGCCCGATTTCAGATCGGAACCTTCCAACACTTTCATCAAATTTTTTGCGGATGTGATCGCGCCGCTGAACCCGCGCAGTTCGTGAAGTTTCGTGTTGTAGGGTTTAAGATTTCCGAGCAACGCTTCGATCGTCATCGCCGCGGCGATCTCGGCTTGCTTGATGAATCGCTCCATCTCGTAGATGTGCAGGGCGGAGATGGCGGTCAACACATTGGAACCGTTGATCGCGGCAAGCCCGTCGCGCGCCTGCAAGCCTGGGATTTTAATTCCCGCCCGCCGCATCGCTTCGGACCCTGAGAGTCGTTCGCCGTTGTAAAACGCTTCGCCCTCCCCCATCAACAACAGCGCGGCTTGCGCCATCGGAGCAAGGTCGCCGCTCGCGCCGACGGAACCTTTCGTGCAGACCACCGGCGTTACGCCTTTGTTCAACATTTCGACGAAGGTCAGCGTGATCTCAGGTCGGCACCCAGAATTCCCGTGCGCGTGAACGTTGATGCGTCCCGCCAGCGCCGCGCGGACGAACGGAATCGGAAGCGGTTCGCCGATCCCTGCCGCGTGGTTGTAGATCAGAAATTTTTGGAACTCTTTCACCTGATCGTCGTTGAGGATCTTTTCCGAAAACTCACCGATGCCGGTGTTCGTTCCGTACATGATCTCTTTATTGGCAAGTTTCTCCTCCAGCATGGCGCGGCAGGTTTTGATGCGCTCCAAGGCTTCGGGGGCAAGTTCTACTGTTTCATGATCGCGCGCAATAGCGACAAGTTTCTCAATCGTAAGAGACGAACCGTCAAAAATAATAGACATAGGGACCTCCAGAAAGGAATATGCTTATTTTACCCCTGATGCGTCATAGCCTCGAATTTTTAGCGATGTTGGGCTTAAAAATCCGTAAGTTTAATAAATAAGATTTCTCTCACCAAAATATGAAAATCTCTATTATAATTAGTGAAGAATATCACTATCGGCGCTTGCGCCCATCTAAGGAGAAACCTATGGAACTAATTTCATACCTTTGGTATTACCTCATTCAAGCCTTTGGGGTAATCATCGCCTATGTGTTCGCGGCAATTCTCATCTTTTTGATTCTCCGCCGCGTTCACTCTCGCAAGGTCACCATTGCGCTCGTTGCAATCTTTATCGGCGCGTCTATCGTATTCTACGCGCCGCGCGGTTTGCCGAGAGAATTCGCCTACCCGCTCACGCTGCGCGCTTTCGGTCCGGGCGAAGCGCCAAACATCAAGTTAAAAAGTCTCTATCGCTTCTTTATGAACTTCAACAACTTCGAACGCGTGGATAATATCTCTCGCGACCCGAACGAAGTTCCGCCAACCGTCGTATACGGCAAAGACGGCATGATCGAAGTCAACCTGACTACAAAAGAAGTGCTGGCTGAAATGGCGAACGGCACCACGTTAAATTACTGGACGTTCGACGGCACGGTACCGGGACCGTTTATTCGCGGTCGCGTAGGCGATACCGTCCATCTGTCCATCCATAACGATGAGACCAACTTGCATCCACACAACATTGACCTGCACGCCGTCACCGGTCCAGGCGGAGGAGCCTCCGCTACCCTCGTCTCGCCTGGACAAACGAAAGAGATGACCTTTAAATTGCTTACGCCCGGCATTTACGTCTATCACTGCGCTTTCGGCAACCCCGGCGTGCATATGACGCAAGGGATGTACGGATTGATCCTCGTCGAGCCTGAGGGCGGACTTCCGCCGGTAGACAAAGAGTTCTATATCATGCAAGGCGAATTCTACGCGGTCGGAAATCTCGGACGAAAAGGTTTGCAATTGTTCGACTCGTACGCCTATCTTGAAGGCAAGCCCCAATACGTTGTCTTCAACGGCAAGACCGGCGCGTTGCTAAACAACATGAGCGCCGAAGTAGGCGATACCGTCCGCTTCTATGTGGGGAACGCCGGCGTCAACCTAACTTCCAACTTTCACGTTATTGGCGAGATCATTGATCGCGTCTACCGCGAAGGCGATTTGATCAGCCCGCCCGCTCAAGGCGTACAAACTACGCTGATTCCCGCCGGCGGCGCCGCGATGCTCGAACTAACGCTGGATTATCCCGGCAACTACGTTTTGCTGGATCACGCGCTCGCCAGAACCGATCGCGGCGCATTCGGCGTGCTGCACGTCACCGGTAAAGCCGACCCAGATATCTACAACGGCATTATCACACCGGGCGGCGGTCACTAGCCAACATCAATAAAAATATATCCGCAGATTTCGTCTATTTCAAAATTAGCGAAATCTGCGGATGTCTCCGTTATCTTCATAAAATTCAATAATTGGGTTGACCAATTTCCAAAATCGCGTATCATCAACGGAGGCTTGCAAGCCTCCATCAGCGGGTCTCATATCAAGAACAAGAGTAGTCTCATGAAGATTCGATTTCGTTTTATCCCCTTGCTCGCGCTCGCCATTCTCGCCCTGCTTTTCGCCATGTGGGCAGGATTGTTGCGACTCGGCTGGAGAATCCCCTCCATTCCTAACCTTGCGCTCGCGCATGGACCTCTCATGGTCTCCGGCTTCCTCGGCGTTCTGATTCCGCTGGAGCGCGCGGTCGCCATCCGTAAAAAATGGATGTACGCCTCGCCTATTGCCGCCGGCGTTGGGTGGGTCAGTCTGCTCTTCGCGCCGACCGCTGGCGCAATCCTGATGACTTTCGGCAGCGTCGTAGCGCTGTTGATTTTGCTCGTCATGGTGCGCCGCGAGCCCGTTGTTCACACAATTACAATGGCGATCGGCGTGTTGTCATGGATGATCGGCAACATTTTATGGACGCTTGGGTTTCCAATTGCACAACTTGTCCACTGGTGGATCGGTTTTTTCATCCTAACGATCGGCGGAGAACGCCTCGAACTCAGCCGCGTCTTACGCCCCACCCGCCAACAGACTCGCATCTTCAGCGGACTCGTCGTCGCGCTGCTCGGCGGCGCGATCCTCGCTATGTTCAACGACAATGGAGGCGCGCGTCTGAGCGGAGCCGCTACGCTGGCGCTCGCATTATGGTTCCTCAAAAACGACCTCGCCGCGCGAAATATTCATCACCCCAATCCCTTAACGCGCTACATCGCCTATTGTCTTTTTCTTGGATTCATCTGGCTGGGCATTGGCGGCGCGCTTCAACTTATTTTTGGCGCGGGCTATGCAGGTCCGATCTATGACGCGATGCTGCATACAATTTTCGTCGGCTTCGTCATCTCGATGATCTTCGGTCATTCGCCCATTATTTTTCCCGCAATTCTGGGCGTACCGATCAATTATTATCCCTCTTTTTATATTCATTTCGCGCTCTTACACGCCTCCCTGCTTCTGCGCGTCGCAGCCGATCTAACCAACCAAGTCGAACTGCGCCGAGTCGGCGGGCTATTGAATGAGGTCGCGATTGTATTATTCCTAGCAATGACAGTTTACTCCGTCGTCAAACATAAATAATAGATCATGCCGCCGCTTACTCGTTGGTTTCTCAAAGCCGCCATGGTCTACCTGCTTCTCGCGCTGACAGCGGGCATCTTATTAATGTCGCCCATTAAGGGACCGGTCACCGGCTTCTTCCCCGCTTACTTCCACATGCTCACGTTCGGTTGGCTGACGCAATTAATCTACGGCGTCGCATTCTGGATGTTCCCCAAATACACTATCGCCAAACCGCGCGGACATGAATGGCTGGGTTGGGCAACGTTTATCTCATTCAACAGCGGCTTACTGTTGCGCATCGTTGCCGAACCCATTAACGCCGCCGCCCCATCCGCATTACTCGGCTGGATACTGGTCGTCTCCGCAATTCTACAGTGGCTCTCCGGCGTCGGGTTTGCCGTCAACACATGGAAGCGCGTCAAGGAGCGCTAAATGCCGCGCCTCAGCGTCTACTTCATCCGCGCATCGCTGATCTACTCGGTCCTAGGATTCACCGTCGGCGGACTCTTGCTGGCGAATAAAGGCATTATGTATTTTCCGGCATTATGGAATTTACTGCCTTTGCATATTGAACTGGCATTCATGGGCTGGATGGTGCAATTAACTATGGGCATGGCGTTTTGGATACTGCCTCGTTTTTCCAATGAATTTCCACGCGGGAACGAAACGCTGGTGTGGGCGTCGTTCATTCTGATCAACGTTGGCATCTTCTTCGTCGGCGTCTACAGTCTGTTCGCAATCCAAGGCTTTGCGTTCATCGGCAGAGCGGTAGAATTTCTCGGGCTGGCGGCGTTTGCGGTTGGCAATTGGAAACGCATCAAGCCGCTCGAAGCAAAAACGCGCGCACGTTGATTCGCGCGATGTCCCTAATTTAAAAAGAACGTTGCAACAGAATAAAATTTCAATCTATCATAGGAAACAGACATGACTGCAGAATACACATCTACCGTCGCGATGAGCATTCACGCGCATCCGGACGATCAAGAATTCTCCATCGGCGGCACGCTTGCCAAATGGGCGCAAGCGGGCTGTAAAGTCATTTCGGTTATCATCACCAGCGGCGATTCCGGCTCAAACGATCCCAGCAAAGATGGAACTTACAAAAAAGAACTTGCCGAACTTCGCGAGAAGGAACAACTAGCGGCGAACGCCATACTGGGCGTCAAACAGACGATCTTTCTGCGCTGCCCCGACGGAGAATTGGAGCCAACAATTCAACTCCGCAAGGACTTAACGCGCCTCATTCGACAATTCAAG
>BQMV01000062.1 GCA_022181005.1 Anaerolineaceae bacterium
CTCATACGTGCGAGGAGTAGTGTCGGGTCCAGAGTTTAGTGTTTAATGAGACGGCGACCACCGAGATCTGCCCTCTTTGCCTACACGACGCTCTTCCGATCTCGGGAAGGGGCGCGTCACAACGCCGATGGTGAGCGCGCCGCATTCCTTCGCGATCTGCGCGACAACCGGCGCGGCGCCGGTGCCGGTGCCTCCGCCCATGCCGGCGGTGACGAAGACCATATCCGCGCCTTGCATAACCTTATACAGTTCATCGGCGGATTCTTCAGCAGCCTTACGCCCAACTTCCGGGTTGCCGCCGGCGCCCAGTCCGCGCGTTAATTTATCGCCAAGCCGCACACGCATCGCAGACTTTGCGTTGATCAGAGCCTGCGCGTCGGTATTGGCGGTAATGAATTCAACGCCTTGAATGCCTTCGTCAATCATGCGATTGACAGCGTTCGATCCGCCGCCGCCCACGCCGACTACTTTTATTTGGGCGAAGGGTTCATCTGCTTGCTTATTATATTGTTTCTCGGTCGAGTCCATTTGTGCCTCCATCAAACATTGGTTGTATAATACTTGCTTTTCATTCCGTAACGATAAATTTTAAGAGTATCTAACCGGGCTGCGAGCGGGCGAATTCGCGCTCATTTCACACAAGACGGTTCATTTTCGTTACGGCAAAATCCTTCCGACGATCTTCTTAATCAAATCAAAATTCATACGCGTTTCTTCCTTTCCACGGCGGCTCCCAACGCCGGAGTCATTTTCATGCGTTGAGACGACCCACTGCAACAAGCCAACGCTGGTCGAATAGGCTGGCGATTTCAACCGGTCCACCAACCCAGAAAGATTCTCCGGTTGCGCCGTGCGAACCGGCATACCTAACGTCTCATGCGCTACGCGCGCAATGCCCGGCAACGCGCTCGCGCCGCCCGTCAGCGTCATGCCGGCTGGCAAAAGACCGTCGTACCCGGAACGTTTAATCTCCTGCAAAATCAAAGCGAAGATTTCCGTTACGCGCGCCTCGATGATCTCCGCCAGTTCCCGCCGGTTAATCTGCACAGGCTTATCTTCTCCGAATGGGCGCACAGAAAAATATTCTTCGAGCCCAACTTCCGCGCGCGCCGCGCGTCCGTGCTGTTTTTTAACTTCTTCGGCTTGCTCAAACGACAAACGCAGCCCATGCGCAATATCTTGTGTAACGTGATTGCCGCCAACCGCCAGCACCATCGTATGCCATACGTCGCCATTCACATAAATCGCCAAGTCGGTTGTGCCGCCGCCGATGTCGCATACAGCCACGCCCATTTGCCTTTCTTGCGCGGTTAACACCGCTTCGCCTGAAGCCAGCGGATTTAACACGAACGACGGAATCGTCACGCCTGCCGCGCCCACGCAATGACGGAGATTATCCACAGTTGCGGCAGAAGCGGTAATAATGTGCGCTTCCACTTCAAGGCGATAACCGTGCATTCCTTTCGGAGCGCGGATGCCGTCTTGCCCATCCACAGAGAAGCCGCGTTTAATCACATGGATAATTTCACGGTCATACGGAATAGCAACCGCGCGCGCTTGCTCCATCGCGCGGTCCATATCAAATTGTTCGATCGCGCCGCCGTTCACAGCCGCGGCGCCGCGGCTGTTCACCGACGACACATGAGCGCCGGCGATGCTGACCAAGGCAGAAGCGATCTCTAAACCCGAAGTCGCTTCCGCCTTCTTCACCGAACGGGTAATGGCTTGCGTCGCCGCGGCAAGGTCAACGATCACGCCTTTGCGGATGCCATCCGACGGTTCGATGCCCACGCCCATGATCCGCATGGATTTATCGTCTTCCACGCGCCCTACAAGCGTGCAGATTTTCGTCGTGCCTACGTCAATGCCTACAATAATCTCTTCCATAATTTCTTCTTTACTGATCCATCCTGTAATACGGCGCAGTCGGGTACGTTACATTGATCAACGCGGGGCGGATGCCGCGCTGCGTCAGCGATACGACCATTTGCTCATATACGCGCATCTTCAAATCAATATTATCCGCGGTTGCGCCAAAATAGGCGCGCCAGCCGCGCGGATCGTTCCAGCCAAAACCATACGCTTCGTCATATAAAATCGCTTCGCCCGGCGGAACGCGCCATGCCAAACCTTGCAACGCGCGAACCATCTCAACTGAGATAAACGGCGTCGGCGTAAGCGGATCAGCCGCGCCCTCCAAAGCAGGCGGAGCCGAATTCGCCACAACAGAGATCAGCCCTTCCATCTCGCCGCGCGGACGAAATGCCACGCCGTCTTCTGCGATCCATGTATACCCATCCGCCTGTTCCCAACGGACAACCGGCTTCCGCTCAAACACGCGTATCGAGAGCGTATTAGGGAACGAAACCGTCGCCTGAACAGCCGTCAATTCGGGATAATTGAGACGCAGACGCGTTTCCAATTCGGAAGGCATCAGCATAAAGACCGGCTGATCCGTAACCCGTATCGCGGAATTGATCTCGGCGGAAGTTAAGATCTGATTGCCGCTCACACGCGCTTCAGACGCGCGGAATTCAGGCAATGTGAACATCAAGTAAAGCGCCATGCCGCATAATACGATAAAAGCAAACGATAACGCTCGCCAGCCCAAGCGCGGGCGCAAAATCTTCGGCGCTTCCACTGAACGCAAATTCCCGCGCGGCATCGAAAGCGCAATCTGAAAGCGACGTTTATCGCCGGCTGGTTTCGGCGCAGCAAGTTTCTTACGCGGTTTCGGAGCGCGCGCAACAAGAGGCGGCACAGGTTTCGTAGCCTGCCGCGTAGCGCGTTGAATATCTTGCGCGCGTTCCTGTTCGCGTCGCAAGCGGACAAGCTCGGCGCGCGTGCGTAGATTCTTATCGCTCATACCTGACTCCGATACATACGCGAGGTGCGATCCCGTTCGGCTTTGCGATCCAGCGCCAATTCAATCAATCGCTCGATCAGCGCGGCATAGGATAGCCCGCTCGCCTCCCAAAGTTTAGGATACATACTGATCGAGGTAAAGCCGGGGATCGTATTCAACTCGTTAAGGTAAATTCTGCCGTTGCCATCTTCCACAAAAAAGTCCACGCGCGCCATACCGGCGCAGTCGATCAATTTATAAGCGCGCACGGCATATTCGCGAATTCGTTCTGAAACTTCCGTCGGCAAGCGCGCAGGAATATTTAATTTCGATGTGCCGTCAATATACTTCGACTCATACGAATAGAATTCGCGGCTGGGCAAAACTTCGCCGCACACCGAAACGACGGGATCGTCGTTGCCCAACACGCTAACCTCAATCTCACGCACATTCGCCACGCCGCGCTCGATCAGCGCCCGACGGTCGAACGAAACGGCTTCCATCAATCCTTCTTGTAAGTCGGACCGGTTGAGACATTTTGTTACGCCGACCGAAGAGCCGAGATTTGCCGGCTTCGTAAACAGCGGATACGCGCCTACTTCTTCGGCTCTCTCGATCACGGCGCGCGCGTCTTTCGCGATCTCGTTGCGCGACACGACAACCGATTCGACCACCGGTATATCATTTGCGCGCATCACCTCTTTGAAGACGCCCTTATCCATACCGACGGCGGAGCCAACCACGCCCGCGCCCACATACGCAACATCTGCCAGCTCAAACAATCCTTGAATTGTCCCATCCTCGCCAAATGTGCCGTGTAAAACGGGGAAGTACACGTCAATGGCGGGATTGAAAGCGCGCGCCGCTTCAAAAGGATCCGGCGGTAAAACGAAACGCTCAAGACCGTCCAATTTGCTTCGTTCAAATTTACCGATCGCATCCGCGCCAGTCAACCAACGACCTTCGCGCGTAACGCCGATCTGAACTACTTCATATGCGGCGGAGTTCAGCACAGTTAACACCGAGCGCGCAGACATCAACGAAACGTCATGTTCGCCGGAACGCCCGCCAAAGATCACCGCCACGCGAAGCTTCTTGTCAGCCATTCAATCGCTCTCCGCTTGCCAATCTCCAACAAATTCAATCTCCAACTCCAAGTCAACGCCTTGTTTTTCTTGTACAGTTTTCCGCGCCAATTCAATTAACGCGCGAATATCCTCCGCGCGGGTTTCGCCATGATTAATGAAGAAATTGCCATGCAATTGACTAATTTCAGCGTTGCCGATACGCGCGCCCTTTAAACCCGAAACCTCGATCAAACGTCCGGCGTAATCTCCGCTAGGGTTTTTAAACATCGAGCCCATGCTCGCGCCAGGCGGCTGCGTCGCTTTACGATGCGCCACAAACTGATGGAGGCGGGCGGTCACATCTTCTTTCGTCGAGTTTTCTAACTTCAACTCCGCCGATAAGACAACCGCTTTTACCTCGCCGCGCTTCAACACGCTCGAGCGATAGGCATATCCCATTTGCTCCGCCGAGAATTTCTCTCTTCCACTTTCAGTCAGCAACTCCGCCGAGATCAAACTCCCGGCGACATCGCCGCCAAACGCGCCAGCGTTGCCGTATACCGCGCCGCCGATCGTGCCAGGCACCGCCGAGCTCCACTCTAAACCGGAGAGCCCCTTCGACGCGCAACGATTAGCGAGATTACTGAATACGACTCCTGATTCAGCCGCAACGAAGGGTTGGTCGCCTAAGTGAAACCCAACCTCTTTAGCGCGGTTGAAAAGCACAACGCCGCGCGCGCCTTGATCGCTGACAAGAATATTGGCGCCGCCGCCGAGCGTCACAAACGGCGTTTTGCTCTCCCACAGATACAGGACGACTCGCTCCAATTCTGCAACCGACCCTGCTGTGATGAAAATATCCGCCGCTCCGCCAATACGCGCAGACGTATACGGCGCAAGTAAAACGTTCTCTTTCACCATATCGCCAAACCGTTCATGAAGTTGGGCAGCCAATTCTTTAGACGCGATCATTCGTTTCATCTTCTTGTTCGCTCAATTTATCAATCAGTTCCGTTATCGTCTTTTCTTCCGCTCTCTTTTGCTCCTCGTCCGCCTCTTGATTGCGACGACGGCTTTTATTTTCACGGTCGAAAAAAGATAGGATCATTCTCAGCGGCGGAAGGAAGAAAACCTCAGAATCTGAAGGCTTCTTTTTTTCAGACATAAGCTTCTGTCTCTTCTATCGCAAACGCTTCACGACAAGGCGGCTGAGGCGATTCGATTCGTAAACCTACAAGCGGTTCGCGTTTCGGATCTTTGATTTTCATAAGCAGGGTCAGCGCCAACGTCTCGTCTGAATCGAGCGACAAACACGATGGGCGCGCGGGAGTCAGCGCCTGAGCGGCAAATAGAGCCGTCTGCAATGGAAACAACGAGGGATACGAAGAACGAAGCGCATATTTATTCATAGAGCAGCCTACCTTTCGTTTAATCCTTTTAATACATCGGTGCAAATCTTATTTGCATCGCCCGCTGAAAGGACGACCAAAATGTCGCCGGGACTCAAGTTCTCAAGTAGATACGTCGTCGCGTCGTCTAACATGGCGATAAAACGCGCGGAACGATGCGACATCCCGCTGACGATCTCGGCAGAGGTAAAATCTTGTTGCGGTTCGCGCGAAGCATACACTTCAGTAACAATTACTTCATCCGCGTCATCGAACGCCCGCGAGAATTCGCGAAACAACATATGCGTGCGCGAATATGTGTGCGGTTGCCAGACCGCCCAAATGCGGCGATCAGGATAGCGCGCCCGCGCTCCAGCCAACGTGGCTTTAATCTCTGTTGGGTGATGAGCATAATCATCAAAGACGCTGACGCCGCCGGCTTCGCCGCGCAGTTCGAATCGGCGGCTCGCGCCAACAAACGTAGACAGCGCTTTCGCGGCTTTTTCATACGAAAGCCCCAGCGCCTCTATGATCGCCAATACCGCCAGCGCGTTTTGTACGTTATGCCTGCCCGGTACTTGCAACGAAACCTCAACCACACCGCCGCTCGCGCGCTTCACGTTGGATGCGGCGATAAAGTCAAATCCGCCGCGCTGATTGGGCTTCATTTCCCGCGCCGTCACCCATTGTGAAACATTAACTGTATTCTCGCTTTGTACGCCATATCCGATCACATTCTTTCCAGCGTTACGCGCCAGCGGAATTAATTCCGCCGCGCCGGCATTGTCCATACATACGATCAGCGCGCCATGCGGCGGCAACAATGCAATAAACGATTCAAAAGATTGACGCATCGCCTGAAACGTCGGAAAGAAATCGGGATGGTCGTGCTCAAGGCTGGTCACCGCTTCGATCTGCGGTCTTAATCCGAGAAACATATTATCGTACTCATCCGCCTCGATCACAAACAATTCCCCTTTGCCCGCGCGCGCATTCACGCCGAAGTTCATCGCTACGCCGCCGACAATAAACGAGGGGTCGCATTGCAGTTCGCTCAAAACCCAGGCAGTCATCGCTGTGGTAGTGGTTTTCCCATGCGTGCCGGCAATTGCGATGCCAATTTTGTCAGACATTAACCGACCAGATCGGAAGAGCGTCGTGTAGGGAAAGAGTGTAGATCTCGGTGGTCGCCGTATCATTAAAAAAAAGAA
>BQMV01000063.1 GCA_022181005.1 Anaerolineaceae bacterium
GTGTAATGACGCGCTATGTGATGCTTACTGGTTGTCTGTCAGGTATACGTGTCATCCTACAGTCTTGTTTTTTTTTTAATGCTACGGCGACCACCGAGATCTACACTCTTTCCCTACACGACGCTCTTCCGATCTCCGCATATCGCCGAAGGAGGCGGTTACACATGGCGTCTGCTTCAGCGTCTCGATCCCTCGACCGGTTCGAGGCAGGATTTTGGCAAACCGACTCTCGATCAACTGCGCGCGCCGGCGGAAGATCTACTGAGTTTAGTAGACGCCTACCAAGTCTCGGCGGGAATTGACGCGAGCGTCTTTGATGTGATGGGGTTCAGCCAAGGCGCGGTTATGTCCAGCGTGTTATCGTTCTTATATCCTCAACGCATCCGCAAGGTGGGATTCTTGGCGGGATTCGTCCCCAGCGAACTTGAGGCGTTGGCTCCGCGGCATCCGCTCGAAGGGAAACCCTTTTTTGTTGCGCATGGCGTGAAGGATGAGACAATTCCGATTGATCGCGCACGCCGTTCTGTGGCGACGCTCGAAGAAGCTGGCGCGCAGGTAACCTATTGCGAAGATGAGGTGGGGCATAAGGTGAGCGCGGGTTGTCTCTCGGGCTTGAAGGCGTTTTTTGCCGATTGACGGCGCAAATTGGCGGCGAGACGATTAATCATTTCTCATCTGTCCGTTGACGGCGCTTTCCTTTGTGTGTATCCTTGTTGAAACGGTAAAAAAATGAATCAAAAAATTTCACGACGCGATTTTCTAAAACTTTCCGGCGCAGGCTTGGGCGCATTGGCGCTCATGCCGAGCATGGGCATCAATCTCGATAAACTTTTTGACGAACTTTCGAGACCCAAGCGCCTGCCGCAATTTCCCGCGAGCGCGATCATCGGCCGCACAGTGGACCCGGATATTGACTTGCGCAACCGCCCAACGAACGATCCCAATCTGAATACTTCTATTGCCAAACTTCCGGCGGATACGCTGGTCGAATGGAATCGCGAAGTGGTAGGAAACGTGATTGGCGGTTTGAATAACCAACGTTATGTCGAGACTCCGCAGGGTTATATCTACGCCTCGGTTGTGCAGCCGACGCGCAACCTGCCCAATGTGCCGATAACAATAATGCCCGACGGGCAAGCTGGCTTTTGGGCGGAAGTGACCGTCCCGTATGTTGATCTGACGCACGAGGGCTCGATTTGGTCGCCGTGGCTGCAAGATCACATTAAATACAATTTCCCACCGCGTCTGTATTATGGGCAGGTCGTGTGGATAGACCGCATCCGCACCGACAATGGCTTTACGGAATATCGCTGGAACGAAGACGCAGGTCATGGGTATGGCGGGGGGGCTTACAACGAACTCTATTGGGCGGATGGCGCGGGACTCAAGATTTTGACGGAAGAAGAGGTTGCGCCGATTAGCCCGAACGTTGATCCGAACGACAAGCATATCGAGGTAGACCTTGATTTCCAAACGCTGTCTTGTTACGAAGGCAATTCTGAAGTGTATTTCTGCCGCGTTTCCAGCGGCTTGAAGAATATTTTCGACCCGGCGACCGGCTTGCCGAATACAAAACTTGCCACGCCGGCTGGCAACTTACTCACACACTGGAAGATCGTTTCGTTGAACATGACGGCGGGAAGTTTTCAATCGGGCTATTCGACTCCCGCTGTGCCGTGGTCTACGATGATCAGCGGCGAAGGCATTGCCATCCACGGCGCGTTCTGGCATAACGCTTTCGGCGAGAAACGCTCGCATGGCTGTATCAACGTCACGCCGGAAGATGCGAAGTGGATCTTCCGCTGGACGACGCCGTACGTGTCGCTTGCGCAGAGCGAAGTGCGCGTCTCGTTGCCCGATCATGGCACGATCGTGATCACTTCAGAAGTTACGTTTTAGCGTTTTATTTTGAATGGATTAGTATGGAATTTACACAGATTACCGCTTGGCTTGCGTTCTTAGCGGGTATCGCATCATTTTTTTCTCCCTGTGTGTTTTCGCTCGTCCCAGCCTATGTCGGCTATTTGGGCGGGCGCGCCGCCGGCGGCGAAGCGACGGAAGATAACCGTTTCGTTACCTTTACGCATGGTCTGGCGTTTGTCTTTGGTTTTAGCCTCGTCTTTATCACGTTAGGGCTTACCGCTTCCGCTATTGGCAAATTGCTGTTTGACTTGCAATTTCTCCTTGCTAAGATTGGCGGAGCGATCGTTATAATCTTCGGCATGCATATGATCGGCGTGTTTCGCATCTCTTTTCTAGAGTACGATATGCGTGTGCATCAATTGCCCGACCGGAAACTGGGGTATCTTTCATCGGTCTTAATGGGCGTGTTTTTCTCCGCCGGGTGGTCTCCGTGCGTGGGACCCGTGCTGGGCGCAATTCTTACATTTGTGATGAACGGCGGTTCTTCCGCGCAGAGCGTTTCGCTGCTTTCGGCGTACTCCGCCGGCTTGGGTATTCCATTCTTATTCGCCGCGCTCGGCGTCGGTTGGGTGACGCTGACCTTGCGGAAATATGCAAAGGTTACGCGTTATATCGAGATTGCTATGGGCGTCGTATTGGTTATCGTCGGCGTGATGTTGCTTTTGGGTATTTTTGAACGCATCGCCGCGACAGGGCAGTTCTTCTGGATTGACTTTGGTTTATAATCGCCCCCATTATGCTGACAGTTACCCTTTATTTTCGCAAAAACGATAGAAATAGCGCCATAGCCAAAGCCGACCTGCAAGCCCTTCACGCAAAATATCCTCATCGCCTCGCGGAAGTGGATGTGGATTCTGATCCCGCTCTTCAAAAGAAATATGGAGAAAACGTTCCAGTCGTTGAGGCGGGTCCCTATCGGTTGAATTTTCCTTTTGATAAACAGAAACTTGGCATGACGCTCGGCGCCGCTTCAGATCGACGCGGACAGCTCGATCGGTTGGGCGCCGAAGATCATCACAAGCGCGTGCGCCGCGGACAATCTGTCAACGCTAGCGACCGCGCTATGTACTGGTTCTCGCGTCATTATCTGGCGGTTTTAAACGGAATTATTCTGCTGTATGTCGGCATTCCCATGTTGGCGCCGGTATTTATGAAGGTCGGCGCGCCAATCCCCGCCGCTGTTATTTATACGATCTACAAACCTTTATGTCATCAATTCGGATTCCGTTCATTTTACTTATTTGGCGAACAATCGTATTATCCGTTGAAAGAAGCGGGGATGCAGGGCGTTATTACTTTTGAAGAAGCGACGGGCATTGGCAATCAACGCGACGCGATAGGCGTGTCTCGCCTCGCTGCGCGTGAATTTATTGGCAATGATGTAGTGGGGTACAAAATCGCGTTATGCGAACGAGACGTGGCGATCTATGGCGCGATATTCTTATTCGGAATACTCTATGCGCTAACGGGGCGTAAACTCAAGCCCTTGCATTGGGCGCTATGGATTGTGATCGGCATGGGACCCATCGGCTTGGACGGCTTCTCGCAGTTGTTTAGCCAGATCGAATGGAGTGGGCTGGCGAACATTCTTCCGTATCGTGAAAGCACCCCGTTTATCCGCGTTCTCACCGGCGCGATCTTTGGCTTCATGACCGCATGGTTTGCTTACCCCAACATGGAAGAGTCGATGGCGGATACGCGCCAATTCTTCATTAAGAAATTTGCCGCTCTCCGGCAAGATCGCGCGTAACACGCTGAAAGACTCAAGATAAAATAAAATGCCCTTCGTTCAAAAAGACGATATTCGCTATTATCAATTCAATACGTTACAGACCCGCCATGCTGTTTTCACGCGCCATGGCGGAGTCAGCCCGCAGCCGTGGGGATCGCTGAACGTCGGCGGATCGGTGGGCGACGACTTGCAGCGTGTGCGCGAGAACCGTTCGCTGGCGTTTCGCGCGGTAGATCGCGCTCCCGAGTCTGTTTTCGATGTATGGCAGGTGCATAGCGCCGACGTGGTCTGCGCGCGCGCGCCGCGCGCTGAGGACGAGTCGCTTCGTCAGGCGGATATCATTCTCACAGACTGCGAAAAAGTCAGCCTTTTTATGCGCTTCGCCGATTGTGTTCCTATTTTGGCGCATGATGCGCATAAGGGCGTTGTAGGAGTGGCGCATGCCGGTTGGATGGGAACATTGCGCGACGGCGCAGGTTCGATGGTGAGAGCAATGAAAGAAAAATACGGCTCTAATCCCGCTGACATTGTTGCTTGTATCGGTCCCTCGATTGGACCCGACCACTATGAAGTTGGCGCAGACGTGATCTTGCAAGTAGCGCAGAAATTTGGCGACGATTCGGATGAGGTGTTGCAATCGCTCAACGGCAGGATACACTTCGATCTTTGGAAAACGAATCGAATTCTACTTGAACGAGCGGGCGTTGGGACGATCGAAACGGCGGAAATTTGCACGGCTTGTCATACTGAAGATTGGTTCTCGCATCGCGCAGAAAAAGCGCGCACGGGTCGCTTTGGCGCGCTGATCTCTTTATAGCCAAAAACTCTCTTCTAAGAGGATGGGGGAAACCTTTTGTTAGCGGAAATGTGGACGGGGAATCGTTGCATTATAATTAACTTATGCTTAGCCTTGTCCATTCCATTCGTGAAAGATACCTGTTTGCGCTCGATCAGATCGCTTCCGCCGCGCGCAAAAGCGGACGCGACGCCGATCAGGTTCGCCTTGTCGTAGTGACTAAGTCTCAACCGTTGGAAGCCGTGCGCGCCGCCGTTGAAGCGGGTGCGCGCATCTTTGGCGAAAATTACGCCGAAGAAGGCGTTATGAAAATTCAATCTCTTGCCGCGCAAACTGGTGTAGAATGGCATATGATCGGTCACGTTCAGAGCCGAAAAGCCCGCCTCGTGGCTGAACATTTCGCACTTTTACACTCCCTCGATAGTCTCAAACTCGCGCAACGTCTCGATCGTTTCGCCGCCGAGTCAAGCCGAACGTTGCCCGTCTTGCTTGAGTTCAACGTCGGCGGCGAAGAGACCAAGTCTGGCTGGGACGCGTCCGACGAATCGAAATGGGACGCGCTCCTGCCCGAACTCGCTCCGCTGTTTGATCTGCAAAACCTGCGGATTTGTGGACTCATGACGATGCCGCCTCTCGGTAATACGCCCGAGGATTCGCGTCGTTTCTTTCGACGGACAAGATTGTTGCGCGAGCGGCTGGCGACTCAACTCCCCGGCGCCGATTGGCGCGAACTCTCCATGGGCACAAGCGCCGATTACGCTGTGGCGGTGGAGGAAGGCGCCACCCTCGTCCGCGTGGGGACGGCTATCGTGGGCGAGCGAAATTATGAATTGGAGAAATAAATCGAAATGTTGTTTATCGTACAGATCATTAGCGCGTTATCGCAAATCCTTGTTTTGCTGGTATTTATTTCCGTCATCCTTTCTTATTTTATGGATCCCTATCACCCCCTGCGCCGCGGGATTGATAATATCGTCGAGCCGATGCTGGCTCCCATTCGGCGCATTGTCCCGCTCGTGGGGGTGATTGATTTTAGTCCGTTGATATTGATTCTGATTCTTCAGTTTGGCTCGCAATTTTTAATTCGAATTCTTCTATCATTGAGGTGACCATGTCCGATCAGAAAATCAACTTGCACGACGGCAGAAAAGGCTCTGCGTTGGCGGTGCGGGTGACGCCGCGCGCCAGCCGTAATGAGATCGTCGAGGTGCTGGGCGACGGCACGATCAAAGTGCGAATCGCTGCGCTGCCTGCGGATAACGAGGCAAATCAGGCGCTGATCGAATTCCTGGCGGAGATTCTCAGTGTGCCGAAATCGCGCTTAGAGATCGTAGCGGGCATGTCGGGACGCGACAAATTGGTCGCGGTGCTTGATATGGACGTGGCGACGGCGCATTCGCGCGTTGTGGCGCATTTGGCGTAAACGGCGGCAAATCCCTGAATCCTTGTTGTGTTTAGAGGTCGTTTTGATTTACTGAGGCGGTCCGTATAAATTCTTATATGCGTTGAAGATCTCGTAGATAGAGCGGATGTAATTTCGCGTTTCTTCAAAACGTATAATTTCCAAGAACAGATCGGGATCGTTGCCCGCGAGTTGATTCCATGCGATGGCGTTGCCCGGTCCGCCGTTATAGGCAGCGAGCGCGGAATACATGCTTCCGCCTAGATGCCGTTGATTCTTGTCCAAATAGTATGCGCCGAATCGAACGCTGACGATGGGGCGGTAGAGGTCTTCTTCTTCGTAGTTGAGGGGCCAGCGCAATTCACCGGCGATCTGCGCGCCTGTTGGGGCGATAATCTGCATCAAGCCGTGCGCGCCCGCCGTCGAGCGTACGAACCCTTCGAATAAACTTTCCTGTCGAATTACGCTAAACATAAGCAGCGGGTCAAGTTCGTATTGTTGCGCCTGCTCGATAATCAGATCGTGGTAATACAAACCATATCGGACGTGATTGAAATAAGGCGGTGCGCTTAGCGCGGCGGCTTGACTCTCCAGCCCAGCCAGAGTTAGAACCTGACGCGCAGCGAAAAT
>BQMV01000064.1 GCA_022181005.1 Anaerolineaceae bacterium
ACGGATAGCCCCGGCGCAAAGTTGACGTTTTACCTGCGGTTCCTCGAAGCGCGCAAGAGCGGGACGTTGTTCGTGGAAAAAGATTCTAAGCAAGCGCATCTGCATCCGTGTGTGAAGTGCGGACAGCCCACGTCCGCGCCGGAGTTGTGTTCGTTTTGCCGGACGATCGAGAAGGCAAACACAGTAATGCCGACTTAAGTCGGCGCTACAAGTCGGCGTTACTCTAACGTACATAAAAGATTTTTACCGCAAAGCACGCAAAGGTCGCCAAGTGAAAAAGGCTTTCTTTGCGTTCTTTGCAGGTTTAGCGGTGCAAAT
Organism: Anaerolineaceae bacterium; assembly: GCA_022181005.1. GTDB lineage: Bacteria > Chloroflexota > Anaerolineae > Anaerolineales > Villigracilaceae > Defluviilinea. The sequence goes on from BQMV01000064.1 coordinate 319, forward strand.
GTACGGTAGAGAGGTCGGCGTTACTTTTAGAATATATGTGCTAAAATGGGCGGAAATTTATGGAACCGATCAATATCTCAAAACAAACGGCAAGACGATTCGTCCTCGGCAGGCAGGGATTGTGGCCCGGGCGGCGGTGGCGCGGCAAGAAAGGGACCGCCGATGCGATCAACGCGTGCGAGGCGGTGCAACTCGATCCGCTGAATGTCATCGCGCGGAGTCAGGATATTACGTTGCACAGCCGCGTGTTGGATTACAAGCCTGACTATCTATATGACGTTGCGTACAAACAACGTAAGTTCTTCGATTACGGCGGCTGGCTGGCGATGTATCCCATGTCGGACTTGCCGTATTGGCGCGTGCATATGAACAAGCGGAGTCGCGACAAGCGCATCGAAGGCTTCGTACTGAACCATAAGAAATTGTTCAATGATGTGCGCGCTGAACTGCGGAAGCGCGGTCCGTTGGGGAATCGAGATTTCGAGGGGAACCGAATTGGCTTATGGAATTATCGCGGGCGCAAGGACACGGCGTTGGCAATGTTCGATATGTGGCTGTCGGGCGAGTTGATGATGCACCATCGCGATGGGTTTAGCCGCGTGTATGACTTCCGCGAGAATATCGCGCCGAAGGAATTCGATTTTGTTGCAAGCGAAAAAGAGGCGGAAACATTCTTTGCGCGGAAAGCCGTGTCGTTTTATGGGTTGAAGCGTGAAAGCACGATGCGCGGCGAGTTGAATTATCATCTCTATCGCGATTATTCCAAAACGGAGATGACGAAAACACTCGAAGGGTGGAAAGAGTCGGGGATGGCGAGGCAGGTTCAAATCGAGGGCGGACGCGACACGTATCTCGTTTTGGGCGAGGATGTCGCGGCGTTGGAGTCGCTTGAAAAGGGGCGAGTCCCCAAAGGATGGAATCCAAAAGAAACGACCACGCTGGAGGAAGTCGCGTTTCTCGCGCCGCTGGATATCGTCAGCGCGCGCGGACGGGCGAAGAAGTTGTTCGATTTTGAATATACCTGGGAAGTGTACACGCCCGCGCACAAACGCCGCTGGGGATATTATGTCCTGCCGATTTTATACGGCGATGATTTGGTGGCGCGGCTCGACCCGAAGTTGGACCGCGCGACGATGACGCTGGAGGTCAGAGGTTTTTGGCATGAAGACGACGCGCCCGTGAAGGATGCCGATTTTGCGAACGCGCTGGCAAAGGGACTGATGCGCTTTGCAAAGTTCGTGGAGGCGAAGCAGGTGGACGTGAGCGCGATCAAGCCTGTGGGGTTGAGGAGCCATGTGAAGAAGATGATGAGGGAGATCAGTGATCAGTAATCAGTAATCAGTGAATAGTTAGCAGTGGGTAATAATTGGTGATTTCAGTTGGCGCATGACCTTGTACTTGAAAAAAAGCTTAGCCGAAATTTCAAGAGGGGATTTCGATTCAACTTTGGCAGTCGCGACTGGTCTGTTAATGGAGGCGCAATTGTAGCGCGCTGGCAATCGTTGTAATCGGCGTTATAATCGCCCTGTTCGGAACGTATGCGTATGAATAACAAAATTTGCGAGGTGCGATGTTAAATCCGCTTGGACGATCCAATCAGGGGGCGAGTCTGTTTTCTCCGCCGCCGATTAATTCGATTGACGATACGGGGTTGCCCGCGTTATGGATTCAGAACTTAACGCTTAAGGCGCTGTATATGCAAGGATATATGAGCGGCTTTAAGATCGCAGAAGCGATTGCGCTCCCCTTTGCCGGCGTAACCGACAACATTTTGGAAGCGCTGAAGCGCGATAAACTGATCGAAGTGAAATCGTCTCAGGGCGGTTTGGGCGAAAGCGCGTACACTTTTGGCATTACCGAAGCGGGCGTAGTGCGCGCGCGCGAAGCGATGGAACGCAGTCAATATGTCGGTCCCGCGCCTGTGCCTTTTGAGGTCTACAACGAAGCGATCCGCCGGCAGCGCGGCGGACGCGTCACCGTCACGACGCGCACAATGCGCCAGATCCTTTCGCAGTTGGTGCTTTCTGAAAAAACGTTCCAGAAGTTGGGTCCCGCGCTCAATTCAGGAACTTCGATCTTTATGTATGGCCCGCCCGGAAACGGCAAGACGAGCGTGGCGCGCGCGTTTGGAAATTTGGCGTTGAGCCAGGTCATGTATATTCCGTATGCGTTATATTTGGATGGACAGGTCATTAAGGTGTACGATCAGGTCAGCCATCGCCTTGCGCCGGAAAACGAAAGCGGCTCCTCAACGCCCGGCACGACCACAGGCAGTTTGCGCGCCAGTCAGCGCCGCGATCCACGTTGGGTAAAAATTCGGCGTCCCTTTGTGGTGGTGGGCGGCGAACTTACGCTGGAAGGATTAGACCTTGTCTATGACGATATTAATAAATTTTATGAGGCTCCGTTCCAAGTTAAGGCGAACGGCGGCATTTTATTGATTGACGACTTTGGGCGGCAGCAAGTGCGTCCGCGCGATTTGCTCAACCGCTGGATCGTTCCGCTTGAGAACCGCGTGGATTTTCTCACGCTGCATACCGGGCTGAAGATTGAAGTGCCGTTCGACGTGTTAATCGTATTTTCGACGAACCTGCCTCCGCGCGACCTCGTAGATGAAGCCTTTTTGCGCCGCTTGCGCCACAAGATCGAGATTGGCGACCCGACCTATGAGGAATATCGCGAGATCTTCCGGCGCGTCGCCGCCGACAAGAAAGTCGAGTATAGCGATCGCGGACTAGCGTATTTGCTTCAAAATTGGTACATCAAACGCAACCGCAAACTGCGTGCTTCGCATCCGCGCGACCTGTGCGACCAGATTCTTGACATCTCAAGTTATCTCGGAACGCCGCCCGCCATGACGGAAGATATGCTCGATCGCGCCGCCAGCGCATATTTTGTAGACCTGTAATGAAAGATTATCTTGCGAGCCAACGCGACCGCAACGTATGACTCTCTTGCAATCGCTTCCCCAGCCGGTGATCTTCGCGCATCGCGGCGCTTCGGCGTACGCGCCTGAAAACACGCTTGCGGCGTTCGAGCTCGCCGTTCGGCAGGGCGCGGATGCGATCGAACTTGACGCGAAGTTATCCGCCGATGGACGCGTGATCGTTATCCACGATCAGACTGTTGACCGGACGACCGGCGCGTCGGGCAGTGTGCAAAACCTGACGCTGGCACAATTGCGCGAGTTGGATGCGGGCAGTTTCTTCGCGCCTGAATTTCGCGGCGAAAAGATCCCTACGCTCGAAGAAATTTTTGAATCGTTTGCCAAACGCGCGCTGATTAACGTGGAACTTTCGAATCATTACACACCCCGCGATAATCTTGTCGAGGAGGTGTGTAAAACAATCAAGAGATTTAATATACAAGATCAAATCTTGTTTTCATCGTTCCACCCAACCAGTCTGGCAAAAGCGCAGGCGCTGTTGCCAGATATCCCGTGTGGACTGCTCGCCAATACGGATTTCCGCGCGGCGATCGTGCGTTCGTTCGTTTTCAACTTTGGGAATTATCAAGCGCTTCATCCGCATTTGAAGACGGTTTCGCCTCAGCAAGTGAGACGCGTGCATCGCATTCGCAGGCGCGTTCATGTGTACACTGTTAATGAAGAGCATCATCTGCGCAAACTCTTCCATTGGGGCGTAGACGGTGTTTTTACCGACGATCCTCCGTTGGCGTTGCGCGTGCGCGGAGAGAAAGGGTGAGGCGGCTGGCGTTACGACGGTGCGCTCATTGGGCGCTCCTATTCTTGTTTGTTATTTCAGGACTCAGACCCGTCTCTAGCGCACGCGCCCAAACTGCGACGCCGTTTTCTGAGGCGCAAACGCTCCTGAATACAATGACGGTCGAAGAGCGCGTGGGGCAACTATTCTTTGTCACGTTTCACGGCGCTAGCGCCGCTCCCGAATCGCCCGTCTACGACTTAATCGTCAATCGCCATGTTGGGGGGGTGATTTTACTGGCAGAGAATGATAATTTTCTCGATGCGCCTGAAACCGCTTCCGCTGCGCGGCAGTTGATTGCGGATCTGCAAACGCTTGCGATGAGTCCTGTTAATGGAGATGAAGCGCCGTCGAAGGCGCGCATTCCGTTGTTTGTCGGCATTTCGCAAAATGGCGACGGCGCGCCCTACGATCAAATTCTCAACGGTTTGACTCCTTACCCCTCTGAAATGGCGATTGGCGCCGCATGGAACGCCGGTCTTGCCGAGCAGGTTGGCGTCGTCGTAGGCGAAGAACTTTCGGCGCTGGGATTCAACCTGTTCTTTGGTCCATCGTTGGATGTGGTCGAATCGCCCGACCCGGCTGAGAATTCAGATTTGGGGACGCGCGTCTTTGGCGGCGATCCGTTTTGGGTGAGCAAGTTGGGGCTCTCCTTTATCGCAGGGCTGCACAGTGGAAGCGCGCAACGCTTGTTAGTCGTCGCCAAACATTTCCCCGGACGCGGCGATTCAGATCGCTTGCCTGAGAAGGAAGTGGCAACGGTTCGCAAATCATTGGAGCAACTCAAACAAGTTGAACTTGCGCCTTTCTTTGCAGCGACCAACCCGCTTGCCGCCGGCATGGTGGATGGGTTGCTGGTTTCGCACATTCGCTATCAGGGGTTTCAAGGCAACATTCGCGCGACGACCCGCCCCGTGAGTTTCGACGCCAGCGCGCTTTCGACGATCCTTGCCTTGCCTGAGTTTGTGCCTTGGCGAGCGAACGGCGGGCTGATCGTCAGCGACGCTTTGGGGAGCGAGGCTGTCCGCGAATTTTACTTGCAAGGCGGCGAGAACTTCTCCGCTCGTTCGGTGGCGCGCGACGCTTTTCAAGCCGGCAACGATTTGCTTTATCTTGGCGATATGGCTTCGGGCGAAAATGATAGCGCGTATGCCGCGACGACGCGCGTCCTCGATTTCTTCGCGGAGGAATATCGCGGCGATCGCGCTTTCGCTCAGCGCGTAGACGAGGCGGCGACGAGGATTCTGGCGCAGAAACTTCGCATGTACAAGGAATTATCGCTTGCCAACGTCTTGCCTCCCGCTAATTCGTTATCTGCGCTGAACTCGGCGGGATTAGTGATGTTTGAGGCGGCAAGCAAGGCGGCGACGCTGATCAGCCCGGACGCGCAAGAGTTAAATGCTTTGCTGCCCTCGCCGCCTAACCTGAGCGACCGCATCGTCTTTTTGACCGATGTCGCTGCTTACCAGCAATGCAGCGTGTGTCCGCCGCGCGAGATCCTGCCCGTCGATTCGTTCCAGAAAGCAGTAGAACGCTTATACGGTCAGCAAGGCAGCGGGCAGGTCTTTTCGACGCGTATGGCGTCCTTCCCATTGCGCGAGATCGAGTTGATGCTGAAGGGCGAAAGCGAGTCGAACGTTGAAGGCGCGCTTGAGCGCGCGACCTGGGTCGTAATTTCATTGACAGATGTAAGCGACAGGCAACTTCCTTTATTGCGTCAGCTTTTTTCCGAACGTCCTAACTTGACGCGAAATAAAAATGTGATCCTGTTTTCCTTTACCGCCCCCTATTACCTCGACGCGACAGACATCTCTAAACTCACCGCCTATTACGCGTTGTATAGCCGCCAACAGCCGTTTGTCGAGGTTGCCGCGCGGCTGCTGTTTCAGCAGATAACGCCGCAAGGATCGTCGCCCGTCTCTGTGCCGTCGGTGGGATACGATCTAATCGTGGCTACGTCGCCGAACGAAATGCAGACGATACCGTTGACGCTCGAAGGATTGGAACCGCCGAACGCTTTGCCGCCTGAAAGCGCGACCGCTGAGCCGACGGCGATACCTTCTTACAAGATCGGCGACCTTATCAATGTTCGCGCGGGTCCTATTCTGGATCATAACAATCGCATCGTCCCAGATGGGACGGTCGCGCGCTTCACTTTAACGACTCGCGACGAGGGCGGAGGCGTTCTTCAGCAATTCGAAGCGCCGACGGTAGACGGCATGGCGCGAGCTTCGTTCGTAATTGATAAGCCGGGCAACGTCGAAATCCGCGCGATGAGCGAACCGGCGATCATTTCGCAGGTTATCCAATTTGACGCGTCCAGCGCTGGCGTAGCCGTAACGGTCGTTGCGCCCGAAGTCAGCGCGACCCCCGAGCCTCCGCCGCCGACTGCCACGTTGGCGCCGATGAATGACCTGATTACTCCGGAAGGCTTTCCGCGCATTGGC
>BQMV01000065.1 GCA_022181005.1 Anaerolineaceae bacterium
GACAAGGAATACACCTTCTTCTCCTGGTCCAATCAGGGACAGGTGAATCCGATTCCGATGGAGCGGGCGGAAGGCGTGTATTTCTGGGATGCAAATGGCAAACGCTATCTTGATTTCGCGTCGCAGTTGGTGAATACGAATGTGGGACACCAGCATCCCAAAGTCGTGAAGGCGATTCAGGAGCAAGCCGCAAAGTTGACCTTCGCCAGCCCAGGCATGGCGACGGATGTGCGCGGTCTGCTTGGCAAGAAGCTTGCAGAAGTGACCCCAGGCGATTTGAAGAAAACGTTTTTCACATTAGGCGGCGCAGAAGCCAACGAGAACGCGATCAAGATTGCCCGCTTCTACACGGGACGACACAAAATCCTCGCCCGCTATCGTTCCTATCACGGAGCGACTCACGGCGCGATGGCGTTGACTGGCGACTATCGCCGCCTGCCCGTCGAGCCTGCGATTCCAGGCGTGGTTCACTTCCTTGACCCGTATTGCTATCGCTGTCCGTTCGGGTGGACGCGGGAGACTTGTCACCGCGAGTGCATCAGCCACGTGGAAGAGGTGATTCAGCACGAAGGTCCCGACCAGATCGCGGCGATCTTCCTCGAAGGTGTGACTGGCACGAACGGACTCATCATCCCGCCTGACGACTATTGGCCGCGCATGAGAGAGATTTGCGACAAGTACGGAATCCTGCTGATCTCCGATGAAGTGATGAGTGGATGGGGTCGCACGGGTGAATGGTTCGCCGTGGACAACTGGAACGTCGTCCCTGACATCATCACAACGGCGAAAGGAATCACATCGGGATATGTTCCGCTCGGCGCGGTGATCGTCCGCGAGAAGATTGCGAAATTCTTCGACGACAAAATGTTGTACGCAGGTCTCACTTACAACGGACACGCGTTGGCGTGCGCCGCGGCTCTCGCCACGATTGAAGCATATGAAGAAGACAAGATTTTCGAGAACGCTAAGAAAGTTGGGAAACATCTCGGAGCGCGACTCGAAGACTTGAAAGCCAAGCATCCCTCCGTGGGTGATGTCCGTTATATCGGCATGTTCTCCGCACTCGAACTGGTGAAGAATCGCCAGACCAAAGAGCCAATGGATTTGACCGCGCTCAAGAGTTTCATGGTTGCCAACGGCGTGTACGTGTTCAACTTCAAGAACATCCTGTTCATCGTCCCGCCGCTGGTGATTACGGAAGAGCAATTGGATGAAGGGTTGAATTTGTTGGATGAGGGGTTGGCGGAGTTGATGGATAAGCAGGCGAGTTAGCAGGTTTGAAGGTTGGAACGTTGAACGTTTCAACCTTCAAACTTTCCAACTTACGAACAATTTGGAGAACACTATGGAAATCCTAAACTACATCAACAACCAATGGACAAAACCCACCGCCACCGAATACTTCGACGTCCTCAACCCCGCCACAGGACAAGTCATCGCGCGGACTCCCCTCGGCACAAAAGCGGATGTTGAATCAGCGGCGAGGGCGGCGAGTGAGGCGTTGCCTGCGTGGCGCAGGACGCCCGTCAATGACCGCGTGCAATATTTGTTCAAGTTGAGAAATCTCATGCGTGAGAACGCGGACGAGATCGGCAGGCTCATCACCAACGAAGCGGGCAAGACGTTTGAAGAAGCAAAAGCCGAGATGGTGCGCGCCTATGAAAATATCGAAGTGGCGTGCGGGATGCCGATGATGATGAAGGGCGAGTTCGTCGAAGACATTGCCACAGGCATAGACGAGTTGATGATCCGTCAGCCCGTCGGGGTGTGCGCTACGATCGCGCCGTTCAACTTCCCTGGCATGATTCCGTTTTGGTATCTGCCCTATGCGCTCGCGGCGGGCAACACGTACATTATCAAGCCGTCTGAAAAAGTTCCGATGACGATGCAGTTCATTATGAAACTCATCGAGCAGGTCGGTTTTCCGAAGGGCGTGGTCAATCTCGTCAACGGCGCAAAGGATGTGGTGGATGCGATCCTCGAACACCCGTCCATTCGCGCGGTGACGTTCGTCGGCTCGACCAATGTCGCAAAATATATTTACGCCACCGCCGCCGCGCATGGCAAACGCGTGCAAGCGCAGGGCGGAGCGAAGAATCCCGTCATCGTGTTGCCCGATGCGGATATGGACATGGCGACAAAAATTATTGCCGACTCCGCTTTCGGATGCGCGGGACAACGCTGTCTCGCCGTTTCTTTCGCAGTGACAGTTGGTTCGGCTCGTTCGACTTTTAGTGAAGCGATCTGCGACGCCGCCTCGTCGCGCGTCGTCGGCTACGGACTCGACTCAGGCGTCCAGATGGGACCCGTCATCAACGCCGCGTCGAAGGCGAGAGTCGAGTCGCTGATTGGACTCGGCGTCCAAGAAGGAGCCAGCCTCCCCGTAGATGGACGCGGGGTTTCCATCCCAGGCTATGAAGCAGGTCACTTCATCCGCCCAACCATTTTGGCAGACGTCCCGCGCGGGAGCGAAATCGCCAAGACTGAAATTTTCGGACCCGTGTTGAGTCTCATGCACGTCGAGACGGTTGATGATGCCATCGAGTTGGTCAACAGCGGACAATATGGCAATCAGGCGAGCCTGTTCACGTCGTCGGGTTCTGCCGCGCGGAAGTTTCGCTACGAAGCCGAAGCGGGCAACATCGGAATCAACATCGGTGTCGCCGCGCCGATGGCGTTCTTCCCGTTCAGCGGTTGGAAGGATTCGTTCTTCGGCGACATGCACGGTCAAGGCATGGACGCGGTGGAGTTCTTCACGCAGAAGAAGGTGGTGGTGGAGAGGTGGCCCAAGGAGTGGACGAGGAAGTTCTAAAAAAATCTAACAGCGAGGAATGACATGGATAAAAATTATGATAACGCGCTTTCGTATGCAAGTCGGTGGCTTGATATTATCAAGCAGCAAAACTTCCCCGACGAAACTCAGGCGAAGTGGATCGTCAATGAATCGAAAAATAACTTTGCCGAACATTTCAATCGCGGTTGGTTGGAATATCGCAAGTCTGTGACTGAGGCGGGAGATTGGGCGGCGGTCGAATGGTCTGGAAACGGCTCGGTCTTTACCGACGTGATGGGGCGCAAGTATATTGACTGGCTGGGCGGCTTCGGCATGTTCGATCTCGGCTGGAAACATCCCGAAGTGGTCGAGGCGGTGACGGCGCAGTTGCAACGCAGTCCCATGCCGTCGCAAGAGTTGATTGATCCGTTGCGCGGCGTGTTAGCGAAGCTGATGGCGGAGATCACGCCGGGCGATCTAAAATATTCGTGGTTCGCGGCGAGCGGGACCGAAGCCATTGAGGCTGCGATCAAGGTCGCCAAACTGTATACAGGAAAATCGGCGTTCATCGTCGCGCTGAAAGGATTCCATGGCAAGACGATGGGCTCGCTCTCGATGATGGGCAAGGGCGATTATCGTCGGGGGCTGGGCTTGCTGTACGCAGGGCAAGTCTATCACATTCCATTCGGCGATGCGGACGCGCTCGAACAACAGCTTGAAACGTGCGCGAACGTCGGCGTTGGCGTGGCGGGCGTGTTGATGGAACCGATTCAAGGCGAGGCGGGCGCGATAATTCCGCCGGATGATTTCTGGCCCCGCGCGCGCGCCGCAACGAAAAAACATGGCGCGCTGCTCATTGCGGATGAAGTGCAAACGGGCATGGGGCGCACTGGCAAATTGTGGGGCGTCAACCATTGGGATGTGACTCCCGATATCATCGCTACTGCGAAATCTCTGGGCGGCGGTGTGATGCCCGTCAGTGCGATCACGACCACTGAAGAGATCTTTCAGCCGATGATGTACCCGAATCCGTTCATGCACACGACGACGACGGGCGGCGGCGCGCTTGCCTGTTCCGCTGCCATTGCCGCGATTAATATCACGCTTCGCGATCGACTTTGGGAAGGCGCGGCGACGAAAGGCGCGTATCTTATTGAGAAAGTGACCGAGTTTGCGGATGAATTTCCGCAGTTATATAAGCAGGTAACCGGTAAGGGCTTGTTGATCGGTCAGCATTTCCAATCGCCTGAATTAGGCTACAAGGTAGCGTCGGAATTGTTCAAGCGCGGCGTATTGGTTTCTGGCACGCTCACCAGCGCGCAGACCATTCGCATCGAACCGCCGTTGATTATCGAACAACATGAAATTGACGAAGGCTTGAATCGCTTGCGCGATGCGGTCGGCAGCGTTGCGAAGACGATGTAAGTTGGGCGCGACGAATCGATTATAGCGTTCGGAAAAATACGGGTAAAATACAACCATCCTGCCTTAAGGAGAGAGAGTATGACGGATGAATTTGCGGTAGAAATGCAAGATGTTGTCAAGCGATTCACCACGCCAGAGGGAGGTATTCTGGCGGCGGTAAATCATGTCACGATGCAGATCAGAGACGGTGAATTCTTCTCGCTCCTCGGACCGTCGGGCTGCGGTAAGACCACGTCTTTGCGCATGATTGCGGGCTTTGAACTTCCTACGGAGGGAAAGATTCTAATTCACGGTAAAGACGTGAGTCAAATCGCCCCGTTTCAGCGCCCAGTGAATACGGTCTTTCAACAGTACGCGCTTTTTCCACATATGACGGTCGAGCAGAATATCGGTTTTGGTTTGGAGATGAAAGGCGTATCGAAGGTGGAGCGTTCGGCGCGCGTTTCAGAAGCCCTCGAGATGGTGCGCCTGCCCGGCATGGAGATGCGCAAGCCCAAGCAACTCTCCGGCGGACAGCAACAGCGCATCGCGCTTGCCCGCGCGCTGGTCAACAAGCCGGAAGTGCTGCTCCTCGACGAACCGCTCGGCGCGCTCGATTTAAAACTGCGTAAAGAAATGCAGTTGGAGTTGAAGAGCCTGCAACGCGAAGTTGGCATTACCTTCATCTATGTTACGCACGATCAAGAAGAAGCGCTGACCATGAGCGATCGCATTGCGGTGATGAGCAAAGGCGTGGCGCTGCAAGTGGATAAACCTGAGGCGATTTACGAGCGCCCCGCGACGAAATTTGTGGCGGACTTCATCGGCGAGACCAACTTCCTCGATGGCGTTGTGCGCGGACAGACAGGCTCGACGGTCGAAGTGGATTTGCCCGGCACAGGAACGGTTTACATCGAATCGAGCCGGACGTTTGCCAACGGTCAGCAAACAACAGTCGCCGTGCGCCCTGAGAAGATGACATTAAACCGCGAAATTTCCGGTGGAAATAACCTCGCAGGGCGAGTTGAAGAGGTGATCTACATCGGCACCGACACGCACTACGGAGTGCGTTTTGCCGGCGGCCATAAAGCTCGCGTGCGCGAGCAAAACGTAACGCAGGGACAAAAAGCCCTGGCGTCCATTGGCGATGAGGCGATCGTTTCCTTCACGCGCACGTCTCCCCGGCTTCTAACGGAATAGGTGATGCTATGATCAATTGGCTTCGTAGGAACAAATCCGCTCAGGGCACTTTGCTAATTTCGCCGACGCTGATCTTTATGATCGGCTTGCTGATTATCCCGCTGATCTTGACTTTGATCATTAGTTTTGGCAAACGTTCAGCGGATGGAAATGTGATCTATAGTTTTGGTCTGCATAACTACATTCGCTTGCTGGGGGTTAGTTACAACTGCTCCGCTGGGCAGGCGGTCTGTTATGACCCGATCTATACTCAAATCTTATGGCGTTCGTTGACGCTGGCTTTTAATTCGACGGTTGTGGTTATTTTACTGGCGTACCCACTGGCATATTTTATTGCGCGTTCGCACCCCAGCCGTCGCAATACCTATCTATTCTTAGTGCTGGTTCCGCTCTGGACGAACTTCGTCATCCGCGTGTACGCTTGGATGATGCTTCTGCGGACGCAAGGGCTGATCAACAGCGCTTTGGCATGGGCGGCGGATCTATTCGGGCGTCCGTTTACGCCGCTGGAGATGCTCTACACGCCCGGCGCAGTTTTGATCGGCATGGTGTACGAATTCCTGCCATTCATGATTCTGCCGATCTACACGTCGCTGGAGAAAATTGACGGGTCGCTTTATGAAGCGGCGGCGGATCTAGGCGCTAACGCTGTGCGGACCTTCCTGCGAGTGACGCTTCCGCTGTCGGCGCCGGGTATGGTCGCCGGCACGGTGCTGGTCTTCATCCCGGTGATGGGCGCGTTTGTGGTCTCGGATCTGCTGGGCGGCAAGCAGGTTATTTTGGTCGGCAATCTGATCCAGCGTCAATTCCTTGATGCGCGCGATCCGACTTTTGGCTCCGCCGCGTCGCTGATTCTAATGGCGCTGACGCTGGTCGTGATGTTCTTCTACACTCGTAAATTTGGCTTCGGCGAGGAGATCGCAATCACATGAATCCACGCAGAACACTTGGATATTTCGATAAGGAGCCGTTCCGATGACCCAGAAGCCGAATTCTCTTTTTGTGCGAATTTCCGCCTTGTTGGTATACGTCTTCCTGTACGCGCCT
>BQMV01000066.1 GCA_022181005.1 Anaerolineaceae bacterium
CTTCCGATCTTCCATGATGGCACTGCGATGGGGAAATTCCACGGCGTAATAAGCCCGACGACGCCCGATGGATCGCGCACTGCCATGCCGAATTTGTTCATCATTTCTACGGGCGCGGTATAGCCGAGCAGACGGCGTCCTTCGCCGCCCATGTAAAACGCCATATCAATGGCTTCTTGCACGTCGCCGCGCGCTTCTGCGATCACTTTGCCCATTTCGCGCGTGAGCAGTTGTGAAAGCTCTTCTTTCTTTTGTTTAAGAAGATCGCCGATGCGGAAGAGTATCTCTCCGCGCAATGGGGCGGGGGTGAGACGCCATGCGTCAAAAGCGCCCTTTGCCGCCTGGACCGCCGCATCTACATCGGAGATTTCCGCTTGCGCGACATCTGCGATAAGTTCTTCATTGGCTGGGTTGATGGTTTGAAACGCGCTTTTGCCTGCAACCCATTTGCCGTTAATGTAATTTTGGAATTTCATCGAACACCTCCGAGATTGAAAGCGTTACCGCTTGAACTGCTCGCAGATTATAGCGCTTGAATTGAAATTCGCTGATCTTTTCGTAAATATATATTTGCATAAATTAGAAAGTGAGTATAATCACTTTATGGCTGTGACAACTGCTCGGCGTAAAATACTGGCTTATGTGACCGCGCATCGGACAGCATCGGCGCGGGCTATCTCGCGCGGACTGGAAATGTCGTCGGCGACGGTGCGGCATCATTTGCGCGTTCTGCTCGCGGACGGGAGAGTCGCTTTAAGCGCGTCGCGCGAACGCGGCGCGACGCGCGGCAGACCCGAGAAGGTTTATTCAATTCCGCGCGCGACATTAGGCGATAATTTACCCATGTTGAGCGAAGCGCTTTTTGCCGAATTTGGCGGAAAGATCCGTATGGAAGCGTTGGCGAAGCGCTTGGCAGGCGAAGCCAACTTCAGGAATCAGCCAGCGGCAAGACGATTGAATCTTATCGTCGAAAAAATGAATCAAATGAAGTATCATGCGCGTTGGGAGGCGGGCGCAGGCGGACCGCGCGTCATCTTTGGGCATTGCCCGTATGCGGCGATCATCGCGAAACGACCTGAATTATGCCGGATGGACGCGGCGTTATTACGCGAGTTGTTTGGCGAAGAATTTCAGCAGATCGCAAAAATAGAAAATCTACAAGGCGTATGCGTCTTTGTGAAGTAAACTTTCCCTGAACGAACATCAACTCTCTCGCGCAAGCCGCGTCAGCGGCTTGTGTGCAGGTCTTATAAACGAGGATGCGTTATGTCTATTGTGAAGCACGCCCCAATGTTGACGCTGGAAGAAGCCGCGAACTTAGCCGAACGCTTGTATGGCGCGCGAGGAACTTTGCGACCGTTGCCTAGCGAGCGCGATCAGAATTTTTTGTTAGACGCGGGCGAGGCGAGGTATGTGCTGAAGATCGCCAACGCAATGGAAGAGCGCGCTTTGCTTGTCGCACAAAATGAAGCAATGGCTCGCGCCGCTGGCTTGAGATTGTTGCCGCAAATCATCCGATCGACGCGCGGGGAGGAAATTGAAGAGGCTCTCTCTAACGGCGAAAAGCATTTCATCCGCTTGATCGCGTATCTTGACGGAACGCCGATGGGGGATGTGAAACGGCATTCATCCGAACTGCTGTACGATTTGGGCGATAAGTTAGGTCGGTTGGACAGAATCCTGCAACCTTTCGATGCGCCTGTTCTTCATCGTCGTTTTCATTGGGATTTGGCGCACGGATTGGAAGTTATCCGTGCGAATTGTAATCTGTTGCGCGATGCAACATTGCGCCGTATGGTTTCACAATTGACCGTGAATTTTGAGAAATATACCTTGCCGTTGTTGTCGCGCTTACGGACGAGCGTTGTGTATAACGACGCCAACGACAACAATGTTTTAGTCGGCGGCGGAGCGGATATTTATTCCAGCGATCAAACGGTGACGGGCTTCATTGACTTGGGCGACATGACGCATAGTTATACCGTAAGCGATCTGGCGGTTGCGATCGCGTATGCGATTCTGAATAAGCCGAATCCGCTGGAGACGGCGGCGAATATAACGAAGGGGTATCACGCGTCTTTTCCGTTGCGCGAAGATGAGATAGCGGCGTTATGGGGGTTGGCGACATTGCGGCTGTGTATGAGCATGAGTATTGCCGCCGAACAACGACGCTCTCAGCCTGCTAACGCGTATCTGAATGTCAGCCAGAAAGCGATACGCGCGACGTTGCCGAAACTGCTGACGATTCATCCGCGCTTTGCGGAGGCGGCGCTCCGCGAAGCATGCGGACTTCCTCTTTCGGCAACGGCGTCGCAAGTGGTGAAATGGCTGAAAGGGAACGCAGCATCGTTCGCGTCAATTCTATCGGCTGATTTGCGGCGCGAGAAAGCAACGGCTTTTGATCTGAGCGTCGGCAGCCCTATTTGGCGCGGCGATCCGCGCGGCAATGCAGAACCGCAATTGACGAGACGTTTGAACGTATTGTTAGAAGAGTCGGGCGCGCAGATTGGCGTCGGTCAATATAATGAGGCGCGTTATGTGTATGCGCCGTCTATGGAAGAAGCCTGCACAATTCATCTTGGCGTGGATCTGTTCGCGAAAGCGGGCGCGTCTATCCGCGCGCCGCTGGCAGGGAAAGTGGCGGCGCTGACGAAGACCGCCGATATTACTCCGACGGTTATTCTGGAACATGAAATTGCGGCGAGTGGAAAAAAACGGCTGAAATTTTTCACCCTTTACAGCCGTCTTGATAAAGCATCGCTCAAGAAGCTTAAATTCGAACAGCGGATTAGAAAAGGACAAAGATTTGCCGCGATCGGCTCCTCTGTGGAGAACGGAGGTCGAACGCCGCATGCGCATGTTCAGATTCTATTGGACGATCTGGATCTGGGGGTTGATTTTCCGCGCATGGCGCCGCCCAGTCAACGCGACGTGTGGCTGGGGTTATGCCCCGACCCGAATCTAATCCTGAATATTCCTAAAAGGATTTTCCCCAAGCGCGCGCCGAGCAAAGATAAAACATTCGCGCATCGTCGCCAAAGATTGGGGGGAAATCTGAGCGTTGCGTATCGTTCGCCGGTCAAGGTTGTGCGCGGATGGATGCAGTATCTATTCGACGAGCAAGGACGGAAATATCTAGACGCGTATAACAACGTCGCGCATGTTGGGCATTGTCATCCGCGCGTGGTTGAAGCGCTGCAAAGGCAGAGCGGCGTGTTGAACACGAATACGCGCTATCTGCACGATAATATTAACAAATATGCCGAGCGTTTGACTGCGTTGTTGCCCGAAACGCTGGAGGTCTGTTACTTTACAAATTCTGCCAGCGAAGCCAACGAATTAGCATTGCGGCTCGCGCGCGCCTACACCAGACAGAAAGACATGATCGTTCTGGAAGCGGCGTATCACGGCAATACCACCTCGCTGATTGACATCAGCCCATATAAGCACGACGGTCCCGGCGGCGAAGGCGCGCCGGAGTGGACGCATACCGTTCCGATTCCCGATGTGTTTCGCGGCGAGTTCAAAGCGAACGATCCGCAGGCCGGCGCGAAATATGCGCTCTATGTACAGCGCGCGATCGAGTCGTTGCGCGCGCGCGGACGAGGACTCGCCGGTTATATCGCCGAGTCGTTGCCGAGCGTAGGCGGGCAGATCGTTTTTCCCACGGGCTATCTAGCGGATGTATATCGTTATATCCGCGCGGCGGGCGGCGTGTGTATCGCCGACGAAGTGCAAACGGGGTTGGGGCGTGTCGGTTCGCACATGTGGGGTTTTGAAATGCAAGACGTTACGCCCGATATCGTAGTGATCGGCAAGCCGGTCGGCAATGGGCATCCGTTGGCGGCAGTGATTGCGCGGCGCGACATTGCCGCAGCGTTCGATAACGGCATGGAATACTTCAATACATTCGGCGGCAACCCTGTTTCATGCGCGGTCGGTTTGGCGGTGTTAGATGTATTGCGGGATGAACGCTTGCAACAAAACGCTTTTCGCGTCGGCGGACGGCTATTGGAAGGGCTGAAATCCTTTGTTGGAAAATACGATATGGTTGCGGACGCGCGCGGCGCGGGACTCTTCCTCGGCCTTGAACTCGTCTCCGATCGTTTTGCTCTGACGCCCGCTGCGTCTGAAGCGGCTTTCATTGCTAATCGAATGCGCGACTGCGGTATTTTGCTCGGCACGGATGGACCGTATCACAACGTGGTGAAAATTCGCCCGCCAATGCCGTTCAACGACTCGAATGCGGAGTTTTTGCTGGAGACGCTGGAGGCGATTTTAAAAGAAGATTTCTTGCGCCGCTGATTAACTGTCAAATCCCAAGCCCATGCGATCCATCAATTTGAGCCATAGGTTTTCTTCCCCGCCGTGATTATCGGCGCGCGCCAGCGACCAGCGCGAGAGGTTGATGCCGATGGAACGCAGCGGCTCTGGCGGGAAAGGCAGCGGCTTTGTGCGAACCATCTCAAGTTCAGTCCGTTCGGTTTTCCGGTTGTCGAGAATGTCGAGTATCACTTGCGCGCCGAAACGGGTTGCGCCGACGCCAAGACCCGTATAACCCATTGCGTAGGCGGTTTTGCCGCGATGCGCGCTGCCCCAAAATGGGCTGAAGCGCGAGCAGGTGTCAATCGCGCCGCCCCAAGCATGAGTGAAGCGCAGTCCTTCGAGGGCGGGAAAGGCTTGGAAGAAGTGATCCGCTAACAGGGCGAAAGACGCGGGTCTATTTTCCAGATGCGATCCGAATCCGTTGTTCCAATAATAAATGGCGTCGAATCCGCCCCAGAGGATGCGACCGTCGGCTGTCGTGCGGAAGTAGTGAAATTGGTTGCTGGCGTCGCTGAGTCCTTCGCGCCCATGCCAACCGATGGAATCACGTTGCGCGACAGTGAGCGGCTCGGTCGTGAGGACATAATCGTATACGGGAACGACGTAATGTGAAATGCGCTTGAGGAGCGGAGGAAAGGCGTTGGTGGCAAGCGCGACTTTGTTTGCGCGAACTTTCGCGTGAGGCGTGTGCGCGATAACCTTATCATTTTCCTCGATCAGTTTTGTGACGGGCGTCTGCTCGTACAAACGCACACCGAGATCCAAACAGGCTTTACGAAGTCCCCAGGCAAGCTGCGCGGGGTTGACAATGGCAGCCTCGGCGCTTTTTATCCCGCCGAGAAAGAGCGGAGATTTGACGATGCTTTGAAGTTGATCGCGATCAAGGAATTGGAATTTGATTCCGTATTGCTGCGCCAGTGCGATGGTTTTGTGAAAATCTGCGAGCATGTGCGCCTCAGTCGCGAGGTCTATGTCGCCAGTGCGCTGGTGGTCGCATTCGATGTTATAGCGCGCGAGCGTGGTTTCGATCTCTGCAAGGTTTTTCACGCCGAGCGCGTGCAGCGTTTGAATCTCATGGGGCCAGCGCGCCTGCCCGTTGACGAATCCATGCGTGATGGACGCGTCCATGAATCCGCCGTTGCGTCCGCTGGCGCCGATGGCGGATTCGCCCGCTTCGAGGATGAGGATGTCGCGATTCGGGTCTGCCTCTTTGGCGAGCAGGGCTGTCCATAAGCCGGTATAACCTGCGCCGATGATGAGCAGGTCGGTGGAACTATTTTGAGTTAAAGGCGGTTCGGGGTTGGGTTTGGCTGGGTCGTCAAGCCAGAAGGGGATATGCGAAACGTCGGCAATGGCTTGCTTTGCTTTGGAACTGGGGGTGGAGGAGTAGATCATGCTCTCATGGTTGTTTTATACCTCAGGGGTAGTTTGGCTTGCTGCTTTTGATTATAACCTGAGTGGAAAGAAGAAAGTAGAAAGTGGTTTTCTGGGATTCGTGAGAGTGACTATTCTGGTGAGTAAAGCCGTAGAACGCACAGAGATTTTGAGATTTTCTCTCTGCGGTCTCAGTGATCTCTGTGGCTAGAAGCTTGAAAGATTAATTTCGGGGTGAGTCATGGTTAATCAGCGTTGAAATCTTTCTGTACCACTTCAATTTTCGCCGCGTTGAGAAAGTTCACGGCGTTCTCGTCGGTTCGATAGGACACGCTGTACACGATGCGCGCAATCCCCGCGTTGATGAGCGCCTTCGTGCAGTTGATGCACGGAAGGTGCGTTACGTAACAGGTCGCGCCTTTGGTGGAGACCCCATGCAACGCGGCTT
>BQMV01000067.1 GCA_022181005.1 Anaerolineaceae bacterium
TTGACTTGCCGGTCAAACGTATTCGCGTACTCAAGCCGCGCATCGGCGGCGGCTTCGGCGGCAAACAAGAGATGCTTATCGAAGATATTCCCGCGCATGTGACCCTCGCCACCAAGCGCCCGGTGCTGCATGAATACACGCGCGAAGAAGAATTCAGCGCGGCGCGTTCGCGCCACCCGATGCGCGTCAAGATGAAGACCGGCGTTAAAAACGACGGGACCATCACAGCGAACGCCATGTACGCGTTGTCAGACACGGGCGCGTACGGTTGTCACGCGTTGACCGTGACCGGCAATACCGGGCACAAATCAATGGCGTTATATGTCGGGGACGGCGCATACCGCGAATCGCCGAACATCCAATTCCATGCAGATGTAGTGTATACCAACACGCCGCCGGCTGGCGCTTTCCGCGGCTACGGCGTGCCGCAAGGCTACTGGCCCCTCGATCGGCACATGGAAAAAGTGGCGCGCGCGCTCAACCTTGATCCGATCGCATTCCGCTTAAAGAACGCCATCCGTCCAGGCGAATATCACCCCTTCTCAACCGCTTGGAATGAGGGCCGCGAACCGCGCCCAGAGATCGTGCAAACCGTCGGCTTGGAGATGTGCGTCGCGCAAGGCAAAGCCGCCATCGGCTGGGATACGAAATCTGGCAATGAAGAATGGCGGCAGAACAGCGGCGCGTCTCATCTACGCAAAGGCGTGGGTATGGCAATGGTTATGCAAGGCACAGCCATTCCCTATCTCGATATGGGCGGCGCGTCCATTAAGATGAACGACGACGGTTCTTTCAATATGCTGGTCGGCGCAACGGACCTAGGCACCGGCTCGGATACCGTCATCGCGCAGATGGCGGCTGAAGTATTGGGAGCGCCGCTCGAAGATATCATCGCATACTCCTCGGACACCGACTTCACCCCATTCGACAAAGGCGCGTACGCCTCATCCACTACGTACATCTCCGGCACAGCCGCCGTCAAAGCCGCGCAGATCGTCGCGGAAAGAATAAAAGCCAGAGCGGTTGATATGTTCAAGGCTCAAGGTCTGAACGTTGAACCTTCCGATTTGCAACTTTCCAATCGTATGGTTATTGAGTCGAGCGGACAAACCATTCCATTCAGCGAAATCGCCCTCGATAGCCTGCATCGAAGCAATCAAGAGCAGATTATGGGCGTGGCAAGTCACGTCTCGCCGGTTTCGCCCCCGCCCTTCGCAGCGCAATTTGCCGAAGTGACTGTGGATACCGAGACAGGCGCCGTTAAAGTGGACAAATTAATCATGGCAGTGGACGCGGGCGTTATCATCAACCCGCTGACCGCATCGGGGCAAGTCGAAGGCGGCATGACGCAAGCGCTTGGGTACGCCGTCTGCGAAGAAATGCGCTATGATAAAAACGGACGCGCCATTGAACGCGATCTTGATCGCTATCACATCTTCCGCGCAGATGAAATGCCCGAACTTGAAACCATCTTCGTTGAGACGTTCGAACCGAGTCATCCCTTCGGCGTGAAAGCCGTTGCCGAAATTCCCATGAACGGCGTAGCGCCAGCCGTCGGCAACGCCATCCTCGACGCCATCGGCGTGAATGTGGACACAATCCCAACGACGCCAGAGCGAGTGTGGCGGGCGATGAAGAAACAATCTCTTGAGTAGCAATGGAGAAGATAGGCAAGTCCTTTTTGAATCACGGAGTCACGGAGACACAGAGAAAAAAGGCTCCGTGACTCCGTGGTTAAGATTTTGAGATGTTTGCAAAAGATCAACTTATGAAATTTCAAGAAGTTATCCAACGAGCGGCTGAAATCCGCGCAAAGTACGCCCTGCTTGAACAAAAGCAATACGGCACAGAATGGACAGCCGAGGAACTCGCGCTCGGTTTTGTCGGCGACGTGGGCGACCTGACCAAACTGGTCGTAGCCCTACAAGGCAAACGCGAAATATCAGAAGCGCATGACAAACTTGCGCACGAACTCGCAGATTGCCTCTGGTCTGTTATCATTCTGGCTCAAGCGCATCAGGTTGATCTCGAATCGGCGTTCCTAAAAACCATGGACGAACTCGACGCGCATATCAACAAGTTGCTAACAGGCAATTAGCAAGGGTATAATTAAGCGGCAACCAATTGCAAAGAGGAATCCAAAATGAGTTTCAAAAGAATCACCATCAACCCAGACGTGTTCAGCGGCAAACCATGCATCCGCAACCTGAGATTCCCCGTTTCGCGGTTGCTCGGGTTGCTTGCCTCGGGCGAAACTCGCGATTCCATTCTCAAGGCTTACCCCTATCTCGAATCGGAAGACATTGACGAAGCCTTGATGTACGCGGCATCGCTGGCTGAAGAAGAAGTCATCGAATTTGCCTGATGAAATTCCTGATTGACATGCCCGCTTCGCCTGAACTTGTTCCCTGGCTTCAGGAAAAGGGTCATGAGGCTATTCACGCGAAAGACGTGAATCTCGCAACAGCAACAGATTCGACCATCATGGCTCAGGCGGTAGACGAAGAGAGGATCGTAATCACAGCCGATCTCGATTTCGGGACCTTGTTGGCGCGGAGTGGAAATGATACGCCGGGCGTCATTCTATTTCGCGGCGGAAATTATTCGGAAGCCGAAATGCAAGATCTCGTAGCGCGCGTGCTACAAACAGTAAGACCCGACGTGTTGAAACATTCTATTGCCGTTGTTGATAAACGGCGAATTCGAATTACACGGCTCCCCCTAAAAAAACCATGAGTAAAACCTTCGTTATCGGACACGTCAACCCCGACACAGACTCCATCGCGTCGGCGATGGGCTATGCGTGGTTATTGCGCGAACGCGACGGAGTAGAGGCTATAGCGGCGCGGGCAGGCGCGCTCAACCCGCAAACAGCGTGGACACTCAAACGTCTGGAGCTCGACCCGCCTATCTTGCTGACCGACGCGTCGCCGCGCTTTGATTCCGTGATGTTGCGATATGACACTATTCGTCCGCAAGCGCAATTAGGCGCAGCATGGGCGCTCGCTAGCAAAACCGGCGGCGTCGCTCCCATCGTAGACGCGGACGGTAAACCATTCGGGCTAATCAACGGCTTGAGCCTATTCAAATATTTCATTGAAACGCTGGGTCCGCGCCCCGCCGAAACAACCGTGCGCGAAATGATGTCGGCGCCGTGCAAAGATGCGGCAGACACGAGCGCAGCTAAATTCCCCGCTAACGCGCGCATCCGCGACTTCTTGAATCGTATCCTACGCGACGAAACCAGCGACTATTGGGTTATTGATGAAAATGGTTTATATCTTGGTGTCGCTCGCCAGCGCGACCTGCTCAACCCACCGCGCTTAAAGATTATCCTTGTAGACCATAACGAACCGCGTCAATCCATTGGCGCGCTCGAAGAAGCCGAGTTGCTCGAAGTGTTAGATCACCATCGTCTCGGCAACTCGCACACCCACACGCCCATTCGCTTCACAGTAGACGTTGTCGGCTCGACCTCAACGCTCGTTTCAGAGATGAGCGCTGAGGCGGGGCTTTCCATGCCGCCCAATCTCGCGGGTGCGCTTCTCGCTGGGTTGCTATCTGACACGCTCATCCTCGCCTCGCCGACCGTCACATTGCGCGATAAAAGCGCCGCCGAACGACTCGCACGATGGGCGTTCGTGGGCGGAAGTCCGCTTAAAGGCGAGACGATTGAATCGTTTGGCACAGCCTTACTCGCCGCCGGCGCGGGGCTCTCGAATCGCGATCCGCACGAGATCGTCAACACCGACATCAAACAATACGAAGCCGGCGGATTCAAATTCGCCATCGCGCAAGCCGAAGTGACCGACCTCTTGCAATTGGCGGATCATCTTATCCCGCTTTCCAAAGCGCTCGACGACCTCAAAGATAAGCAAGGACTCGACTTCGCCATGCTGCTCGTCACCGATATTGTGCGCGGTTCAAGCCGACTGATCCTATCGTCTCACGCGCCGCTCATACTCGACGATCTGCCCTACCCGCCGCTTCCAGACGGCACCCGCCATGCGCCGGGCGTGGTCTCGCGTAAGAAACAATTGCTGCCCGTCGTATTGGGCTTGCTGGAGTGATGCATTGGCGTTATGACCTCCATCTATCAAATCATCTCCGAATTGGACAAAAACGACGAATCCGTTGTATTGTGCACCATTGTCAAAAGTCAAGGTTCTACGCCGCGACGCGTGGGCAGTAAAATGCTGGTCTATCCAAACGGGCAATCAGTCGGTTCGATCGGCGGCGGAGACTTAGAACACCGCGTACTTGATGAAGCTTGGATCGCCTTCAGCGAGGGCAAGCCGCGCACGCTCACCTATCATCTCGTCAACCCGAAGCGCGGCGATCCCGGCGTATGCGGCGGAACCGTAGAGGTCTTTGTGGAACCGATCCTCTCAACTCCAACGGTTGTCATCATCGGCGCGGGGCACGTCGGCAAGGCGATCGTTCACTTGGCAAAATGGCTGGGATTCCGAGTCGTCGTCAGCGACGACCGTGTGGAATTTTGCAACCCCGAATCCACACCGGGCGCCGACGCGTACTATCCGCTTCCGATGGAAAAGCTGGCAAGTCAACTA
The DNA here is from genome assembly GCA_022181005.1 of Anaerolineaceae bacterium. Lineage (GTDB taxonomy): Bacteria > Chloroflexota > Anaerolineae > Anaerolineales > Villigracilaceae > Defluviilinea. Next base: position 4,572 of record BQMV01000067.1, read on the forward strand.
AAGATCACGCGGCGAACGTTTCTAGCGATCACCAGCCGCGGGTCTGCGCTGGACGTATTGGGCTTGCCGTCGCTGCTCAAATCACAAGCGGCGTATATCGGCGTGATCGGGTCGAAACGTCGCTGGCTGACAACCGTCAAGGCGCTGAAGGCAAAAGGCGTGTCTGAAGAACTGATCGCGCGCGTTCATTCGCCCATGGGAATCGAGTTGAACGCTGAAACGCCCGAAGAGATCGCCGTCAGCGTCATGGCAGAGATCCTGATGATCCGCGATAAAGGCACGGGCAAATCCATGAAAAATTGAGACCTTTCTGCATTTTTTTCGTACATAACTTAGGCTATAATTCGGAATAACGTTCCTCGAAAAGGAGAGACACATGGCTAGAATTTTTGATGTAATCGAATATGCAAATGAGATGAAAGATGAGATCGTCCATCGCTTCCCTGAGGAGGGCATCGGCGACTATCGTCTCGGTTCGCAAGTGATCGTACGCGAGGCGCAAGCGGCGGTCTTCTTCCGCGACGGCAACGCGCTGGATGTATTCAACGCAGGCAGGCACACGATCGCCACTGCGAACATCCCGAAGTTAATTGACCTCATCGGAAAAGCGTTCAACGAACGCACGCCGTTTCCAGCGGAAGTGTACTTCGTATCGCTCAAGGAATTTGCCAACGAGAAGTGGGGCACGCCGCAACCGATCATCGTTCGCAACCCGGGCATGGGGCTGGGCGTGGCGTTATTGCAAGGATTCGGAACATATTCGTTCCAAGTGAAAGACCCGCAACAATTCGTCACACAGATCGTCGGCGCGCGGGGCAGTTACCGCACTTCCGACATTGAAGAACGTTTGCGATCCGTTTTACTATCCAAGTTGCAAGACGTGCTCGGCGAAACCACCTCCGCGAAAAGCGTAGTGGACTTAATCGGTTTGACGGAAGAACTCGGCGCCAGCGTCCGCGCAAAAGCACAGGATGACTTTGAAGCATTGGGCATGGTCTTGAAATCCTTCTACATTGGGAATCTCAAACCGTCCAGCAAATCTGCGCAAGAATTACGCGACATGGGCATGCTTGATATGGCGACATACACACAACTGCAAGCCGCAGACGCAATGCGCGACGCGGCTCAAAACGAAGGCGGCGGAGCGGGTCTCACCGCTGGCATCGGCGCAGGCATGGGCATTGGCAATCTGATGGGGCAAGCGCTTCAAGGCGGCATGCAAAATGCCGCTGCGGGCGGCGCCGCCGCAGGCAGCATAAAAATGCCGGACATCATGACGCCCGCCGAAGCGGCGCAATTCATGAAAGTGACCGAAGCGGACGTTCTAGGCGCGATTAACGACGACAGTCTAAAAGCCAAGAAGATCGGCTCGGCGTTTCGTATCAGCAAATAAAATCTCGAAGCGTTCATGAACGGATAACGCAACGAGACTGATTCCGTTTAAAATAAAAGACTCTCCGGCTGGAGAGTCTTTTATTTAC
>BQMV01000068.1 GCA_022181005.1 Anaerolineaceae bacterium
GACAGCACGCGCCCTTCGTTGCTTTTCAAATAGCCGCCGACCGCGCGATTGTTCATCAGCGTTCGCCAAAAGACGATGAAGGCGAAGAGAAAGACAACGTGTTCGAGCGTGTGCAGAAATTCGTTTTCTAAAGCAATATCGTAAAGTTGCGGAATGTGCCAGACCCAAATGCCGACGGCGGAGACGATTAACGCCGCCGCCGGGCGCGTCAGTTTGTTGAGCGCGAGCATAAAGCGAGACGGCTCCGAGCCACGATACATGAGGGGCCAGGCGTAAGCCAGCAACGGCGCGCTGACCATCGTCAACAGCATGTGTTGCAGCATATGCGCCGAAAATGAGACGTCTACGATCTCGCCGAAAGGCGGCAAAACCGCGATAGCGAAGACGAACATTCCCGCCAGCCAAGCCGACCATTCTCGCAGCCAAGAACGCTTATCCGAATTTTCGTCCATGCCTCTTATTTCACCGCGCTCGTATTGCGCCACGCGCTGCGGAGTCCGCGAATCATATCGGCGATGATCCACAGCAGGCTGACGATGGTTAGAAGCACGAACGGCACGGCGATTGCCGCGTATAAATTCCATTCGGGTAGATGAACGGCGTAGCGGCGCGGAATGCTGTCGGCGCCAGAGAAGAAGAAGACGAGCAAGAAGCCGGCGCCGGCGATGCCGTACAGCCAAGCGGCGATCTTCGTGCTGGCTTTTTCGCGCACACCGCTCAAATCGCTGATTAGATAGAAGAGATAACCCCAGACGAAGGTCGTTACGCCGAGCAGATAATAGGCGTGGAAGTGCGCCGGCACCCAAAGCGTATTGTGCAATAGTTGATTGGCAGGGATAGCGGAGTCAATCGTCCCGCCGATGCCGCCGAACACCCAACCCCAAAAACCGAGCGCGATCATCACCGACGGCACCGCCCAGCGCATTCCGCTGCGATAAATATAAGATAGGTTGCCGAGAATGGTGAGGAGCAACACCGAGGGCGCGATAGACCATGAAGCGACTTGTCCGATGATCGCCAGACCCAGCGGCTGCGCGAAGTCTTGATATAGGTGATGCGGCGGCGGGGTGAGGACGAGGATGATCGTAAAATTCCACGCCAGCGCCACGAATTTGGTCGTGTGTCCGCCGCGTTTTGTGTAAACCGGCAAAAGCCCGTAAACCAAAGCGACCGCGATATAAATGGTAACGTTGGCTATCGAATGCCCAAAGAGCATGATGAAGTTTTTCGAGTAGAGCGGGTTGACGCTTTTCACCAGCCCCGCCGCTTCGGCGAAGAGCGGTACAAGCACCAGCACGCCGCCGATGACGGTTACGATGCCGATAATTGCCGTGGCGATTGCCGCCAATTCGGCAACTTCCGGCTCGTAGGGTTGCGCGTCGGATTTGCGCGAGAAGATCACTTCCCATGCTAAAGCGCGACGCACGCCGCCCGCCTTGCGACGCACCGCGTCGAAGACGTGAACGCAATAAATCAAGAAGCCGACTCCGACGGCGAGGAAGGTGACGTACATCATCACGCCGGCGGATTTGCTCCAAGTCATCCCGTGATAAGGCAGCGGATCGAGCGCCGTCCACCCGCCGGAGAATCCGCCAATCAGCACCGCGTACAGCAGGAAAGGAACGCTTAACGAGTAGACGACGTAAGCCGACCAAAGCCAGCGCGCGCTCAATTTGACGGTTCGATTCAAAATGGCGATGATGCCGCCCAGCGCCGCCATCAACAGAGACGCCACCATGCCCGCGCCGTGCAAGGTCATAATGCGATAGAACCAATTGGGCGAGATGACCCACCAGCCGGCGTGATCCAGCCGCATAATTAATCCTAAGATGCCCATGATTAAGAAAATCACAAAGCCGGTCAACATATAAACCAGCGCGATCCGCAAGATGGGACGATTTTCCGATCCGTAAGCGGGACCGTCAATAGAATGATCGCTCATTACTTATTCTCCTCTGTTTGATAGAACCCGCTAATCCACTGTGAACGTGGCAAGCATAACGTGATGGCTGACCCCGCAATATTCGAGACAGCGAATTGTGTATTCGCCCGGTTCGTCGAATTTGAAGATCAACTTATTAACATATCCGGGCATGGCTTGCGTTTGCGCGACGAGGCGACCCTCCGAATTGTAGATCGCAAAACCGTGATTTACGTCTCTGCTGGTAACGTTAAATTCCACGACCTTATGAACAGGAAGCGTATCCGCGTCGAGAATCCAACCCCATTGGAATGAGTTGACGTTCACCGTAACTTCCGGTTTGCCGATAGTGTGTTCGCGGAAGATGGGGTAGGGCGACCAATAGAAAACTGCCGTCAGTAGAATCACAAGCGCAGCGATCATTGGAAAAGCCAGCCGTCGCCGCAGGGTGTTGGCGTTTTTCGTCACTTCTTCTTCCGGTTGAATGTTAGGAATGCTAAGAATGACTTTGAACCAAATGGCTGTCCAGATGGCGCTGAGGACAAGAAAGAGAATCAAAATATCTTTCTGGGTCATGCGTTATGCTCCTTAATTGGACTGAAGTGGTGAGATTACGCTTGTCACTATACTCCCGACAGGCGTTCGTGTCAATTATAAAATTTCTATTGTTGTCCTAATGGATATAAATAGACGGGCGTTTATTTATTAGACTTTATCGGAAACAGCGCTTTGAACTGTCATTTCGAGCGTCAGCAACATCATACTCGTAGCGCAGACGTATGATAAAGAGATCCATATACGCTTCTTCAGCGTTTTTTGGCATGAATTTTTTAAATAGCGCTGCCAAGAATGCTTTTACACATCTGCAAAATATCCCTCTTCCACGCCCTGCCATGTTTCGTTATGCAATTTCATGTACTTCGTCAACAACGGATGAACGCGCGCCATCTCTTCGTGCATCTTTTGCGCGACACGGCGAATCGAAAAGTGTGCGTTGGCGGCGGAACGTAATTGGCAGAATGCGAATGCCTCGCGCAAATTGTATTGCGCCAGCACGCGGCGGTTGAATCCGTTGGGGACAACGTATTGCGCGACAGCGGGATTGAACGCGTGCAACTTCTCGTACATCTCGCTAGCGGATTCCATCGCCGCCTCATACGCGGACTTGAAGCCTGCCTCGCCGATCAACAGCGGAGTCGCATACCTCAGCCGCGTCGTCAGTCTCTGCGGCGTCTGCGTCATCATGCGGTGACGTTTGAACTCGGCATACGCGCCCTGATCCATGACGAGGTCGAAGGTGTAGGTGGAATACTCTAACTCACGGAGAGGGACATCGAATTTTCCCAACCGTCCCAACAAAGATTCGGCGAGATTGGATTTTGATTCTTCGTTCAATGACTCAACATGCGATAACGCATCCGCATAAGACATTTCACCTAAACGATACAATGCCGCGGCAAGAATTTTCCTCTCCCCATCTTTATCGTAGTCAATCAGCGTACACCAATCATCCGATTTACGGTTTTCGATTGACGATTTACGATTTGCGAATTCGGTAATCGTCTCTGCGAGATATGGAACTGCGTCAGCGTACTTCACGAGCGTTGGCGTTTCGGCTTTAGAAACTTCTTTGACTTTTGCGCCGATCTCGCGCACTTCGGCAAGTTCGTGCGAAAGCATCTTGCGGATGGTGTTTTCTATGACACGCGCATTCGCGGTCATGCCGACGTTTGCCAGCGCGGCGGCTGGGAGGAGGAATCGGCACACGTCCACGTACTTCGAGCGGATGCGGCGGTCCCAGGCTTCGTCCCTTTCGTTTTCGCGGCGCGGGAAACGGTCGAGGATGAGAGTCCGCACGGGGTCGAGCGACTCGGCATACGTCCGAAAGAGAAAACGGATGGTGTCCACAAATTCAGCGCGGAGGGGATGCGAATCCAACTCGGGCGGAATCGTGAAATCATCCTGTCCCCATTTTTGGTAGCGCGTGGATTTTTCGGTGTACGAGGCGAGTCGATTCGACTCGATGCTCTCGATGGCGATGCGCGAAACATTCTCGAAAGCGATGTGCAGAACCGCATGTTCCGCCACCGACGCGTGACCGTAGCCCACCACCCACTTCTCGTGGAACTGCGCAGACTTTTCATCGCTGAGTTCGGCGGCAATATCGCGGAACGATTCGGGCGAGCGCGAGGTCTTCGCAAAAGCGACCGCGATGGTTTCAGGGCTGAGCGCGCGCGGCGATAACAAATAAATTTCACGTTCGGGCATGGCAGTCTCCTGTATGGCGCGAGACGCATCTCGCACTATGAAAATTTTGTAGATTATAAAGGATGAGGAGCGCAGCCATACCCGCGCAGATGAATTATCCGACGGCGTTGGCGGTCGCCGTGTTCTCCAACGCAGGCAGCGCGTTCATGCCTGCGTTTCGAGCGAGAGTCAGCATGAAGGCGTGCAGCGCTTGTTCTGCAGTTTCGTCAAGCTGGGGTCGCGAGTAAGAAGCGAGCAATTCATTTACGATCGCTTTTGCGCGGGCAAAAGCATCCAGCGAGCCGGCTTGTTTCCAGTTGTGCATCGAGTCGCGGTCAATCACATTGCTGGGCAGGTGCTGCTCTTTGCGGAAGAGTTGCATTGTGATCTTCTGCTTGAGGAAATCGCCGCCTTTGAAATTGATATTGTCGTCGTAAAAACCTGTGGCAAGCGTTTCAGTGCGAAGTTGCACGCCGGCGATCATGCGCTTCGCCATTGCGATGCCTTCCGCGTCAATGACAAGTTTTTCGGCGGAGTGGCAGGAAAGAAAATCTAACATGCCCGAGCCAGAGATCATGTTGATGCCGCTCAACGCGCCGATCATCGCGGTGATGCCGCTTTCGAGTCCGGCTTGCGCGTCCACGAGTTTTGAGTCGGTTGCGCCGAGATAGGTATGCGTAGGTATGTTCAACGTTTTTGCGACTTGCGCGTAGGAGCAATCGAGCATGGCGGTTTCGACCGCGCCCATGGGAGTCGCGCCTTTTTTCATATCGAAAATCGCCGCCGCGCCGCCCCAAACGATCGGCGAACCCGCCTGAGCGAGCTGATGGATTGCGATGCCGGCGAGACATTCGGCTGTGTGTTGCGTGACCGCGCCGAGCAACGTGACGGGCGCGGCAGCGCCTGCCAGTGGAACGGAAACGATCTCGGCTGGAATGCCCGCGCGCGCCAGCGCAATGAGATTGCCGGAGGCGAAGTCGCTCCAGATGAGCGGCGGAGCAGGGCAGACGTCGAAGATGGCGCGCGGTTTCTTTCGCGCGGCATCGCGTCCGCCGGCGAGGATGGCGAGCATCTCGATCATCTCATTGACGGTTTTGTTGGTGAACGCGCCGGTGACGATGGGCTTCTTGGAATATAGCAATGCGAGGTAAAGACGGTACGAATCTTGGATTTGTTGCGGCACGTCGTGGCAGATCACCGCTGTAGATTGCGCGTCATATTGCGGAAGCTGTTCTGCGACTTTAATCAATTTAAGCAGGTGAGACGTTTCCGTAGTTTCATGCTCAAGCGTTTCAGGGTTGAGCATGGCGATGCCCGACGAGCCGGGATCGAAGTGCACCGCGTCGCCGCCGTATTTGACCGCCGGATTGCCGTCGGAGTCGTAGAGGTGAAACTCGTTTGGAACGGACGCTGTTGTCTTATGGACGATCTGCGTGGGAATATGAACGACGTTCGTTTCCGCGTCCACTTGCGCGCCAGCGGAAGCAAGCAGTTCGCGCGCTTCGCGGTTGTTGACTTTGACGCCCGGCTTCAACAGGAGTTGATGCGCTTCATCGAGAATGCGCTCAATGAGGTCGTTGGTGAGGAGGGTGAGTTTAGGCTGCATGAAAAATCTCCGAAAATTGAATCGCTGCGATTATTTCTTCTTTTGTCTTCGATATTCTCCGCGTTCTTTGCGGCTGAAAAAACCTACTCTTTTCCGACTAATTTCTTCGCTAATTGCACTGCGCCCATCGCGTCTTCGGCGGTTCCATCGGCGTTGATCTTCTCCGCCCAACTTTTGGTGATCGGCGCGCCGCCGACCATCACCTTGATGCGCGGACGCAGACCTTCTTTATCCAACTCTTCGATCACTTCGCGTTGACGG
>BQMV01000069.1 GCA_022181005.1 Anaerolineaceae bacterium
GGCGAAAACGGATTCAACGTCGAAACAAACGCCCTACGCGGATTGGAATATCTCGCGCGGTCGCTTCAAACCGCGGACGGCGATCAGCGCCTCGCGCTGGCTGGCTATAACGGCGGAATCGGGATCGTCAATCGCGGCGAATGGTCGTGGCACGCTGAAACGGCGCGATATGTACGTTATGGCGCGCCAATTTATGCCGACGCGCGAAGCGGGTTTTCATCCAGCGTATCTCTCGATGAGTGGTATCAAAATTATGGAGCGGGCTTATGCCGCCAAGCCGCGCAACGTTTGGGAATTGACAACTAGCAGACTATGAGACTAGAAGACTAGAAGACTAGGCGACTACATCACCGGCAGCCAAATGGCAAACACTGTACCTTGTCCCTCTTCAGAATTGACTTCAATCCTGCCGCCGTGTCGTTCGACGATCCAATTGGCGATGGAAAGCCCGAGTCCAAAACCAACGCTCTTGTTGCGCGTGCGCGATTTCTCGACGCGATAGAAGCGTTCGAAGATATGGGTTAAATCTTCCGCTGGAATGCCAGGACCCGTATCGCGGCAAATAATGCGCGCCTGATCCTTTATTTTTTCAAGGCTAAGGAATACTTCTCCGCCAACGGGCGTGTATTGAATCGCGTTCGCAACGAGATTAATGAGAACCTGTTTGAGCCGATCGCGGTCGCCTTTGACGATAACTTGATCAATCTCATTGAGGTGTAAACGAACTTTATTCCCTGCCAGCACGCTCATTTCTTGAAAAACTTCGGCGAGAAGCAGGTCGAGTTCTACGGGGCTTTCCGCCAGCGCGAGTTTTCCCGATTCAGCCTGAGCCAACAACAACAATCCTCCCACAAGGCGCGAGAGACGTCCTGCTTCTTGATTTATACTGGTCAGCGATTCCTCGTCGAATTTCTTCATGCGCCGCATCAAATCCGCATTGCCTTTGATCACTGTAAGCGGCGTGCGCAGTTCGTGGCTTACATCCGCAAGCAGGCGTTGCTGCGAGGTGAACAAAATTTCAAGACGTTCGAGAGTTTGGTTGAACGAATTCACCAAATTGCCAATTTCATTGGCAGGGCCGTCGTATGGGATGCGGCGAGAAAGATCGTCGGCGCGGTTGATTTGCTCCGTCGTCTGCGCGATGACTTTCAAGGGTTTCAACGCTTGACGAAGCGTCATCCATGCTACATTGCCGGAGACTAGGACGGCGATCCCCCAAACCGCTATAAGCATTCTAAGCAATTCATTGCGAGCCGCATCCACTGCGCTCAAATTTGCCGCAATTTGTAGAATCGCCACGCGACGATCGTTATGCGTCAGAGGCGCGCCGACCACCCGCAGACGATATGTTCCCGAAGTTATATTGCTGTATACCGGAGTACTAAACTTAAACGCGCTTGGATCAAAAGGGCGGTCGGAAAAACCTTCCAATGTGCGCCAACCAGTTTGCAGCGTGTTATCCACGCCCCAGACCTGGATATATACATCGGAATTCAGCTCAATAACAGATAGGTCCACTGTAATCTCGTCAATCGGATTAACAGTCATGCCGCCGACGACAATCTCCGCCGCCGTTGCAAGCTCATTGTCAATTCGGTTGATCAATATTGCATTGAAAACAAGGATCGCCGCCGCTGCAAAAATGAGCAGAACTCCGCCTGTGAGCATCGCATGGAGCAAGGTCAGGCGCAGGCGGAGAGACATTATGCTGCTTTAATAGTTTTAGCGGAAACGCGGCTTAGGGATTTTCGCGCATGACGTATCCAACGCCGCGCACCGTATAAAGCAAGCGCGGTTCGTCTTCCGCCTCCAGCTTTTGACGCAAATAACGAATGTACACTTCTAACACATTGCTCTCGCCGCCAAAGTCATACCCCCACACGCGGTCGAAGATCACTTCACGCGTCAGCACTTGTTTTGGATGTCGCAGGAACAACTCGAGCAATTCATATTCTTTCGCCGTCAAGGAGATTGTGCGATTGCCGCGCGAGGCTTGGCGCGTGCCAGTATCTAATGAAAGATCGGCAAACTTTAATACCGGGATTCGCTCCGGTTGCGTCCTACGCAACAACGCGCGAACGCGCGCAAGCAATTCGTCGAGATTGAACGGCTTGACCATGTAATCATCCGCGCCAGCGTCCAATCCCTGAATGCGATCTTGTATCGTATCTTTCGCCGTCAGCATCAAGATGGGAATCGAGCCGCCGGTGCGCAAACGATGGCACACTTCCAGCCCATCCATGCCGGGCAACATCCAATCTAAAATGACAAGATCGGGCGTATGATCGCGCGCAAGGATCAACCCCATGCGCCCATCGGTCGCCGAATCGACCGTGTAACCTTCATAGGCGAGACCCCGTTGAAGCAGTTTAAGAATCTGTTGATCGTCTTCAATGATGAGGATGCGCTCGTTCATAGTAAACTCCTAAGCAAAATATACCATAATTCGGCATAGTCGTAATGGGCGTTTCGCGCAATCCGGCAAAGCGCTCTTCGAAGAAAAGCCAGAACTATTGACAACGCTCGCTTGCCGTATATAATTGAGGCGTCAAAGTTTGCGCGAAGACAAGTATCCGCTCCACTGTTCAGAGAGTCGTCGGTCAGTGCAAGACGATCAGCCACCCGGAGAAGTCCACTTCGCCATCGCCCTTGCAGGTGCGAGAGTCTCCTCTCGCAGTAAGAGGGACGCGAGCGCCCGTTATAGCGCAATCTGAGATTGTTTTTTCTGGAAAGAAAGAAACGACAATAAATGCAGGTGGCACCACGAAACGCCCCTTCGTCCTGCGTACGGACGGGGCGTATTTTATTTCCTGCTCTCGGAGGAGCGCTATGTTAGATCTAAATTTAATTCGCGAGAAGCCAGACGTTGTCCGCACGGCGTTGAAGAACCGCCAAATGGATTCTTCGTCCATCGAGGAGATTCTTCAACTCGATGAAAAACGCCGCGCCTTGCTCACTGAAGTGGAGCAGTTGAAGGCTGAGCGAAACACCGTCTCGAAAGAGATCGGCAAAATGAAAGACGCGTCGGAACGCGAGAAGAAAATCGTTGCGATGCGTGAAGTGGGCGATAGAATCGCTGCGCTCGACAAGGAGGTCGCGGAGGTCGAGACAAGGTTAACAGCGCTAACAAGCGCCCTGCCCAACATTCCAGATGAACGCACGCCGATAGGCGCATCCGAAGAGGAAAACGTAGTCCTGCGTACGGTCGGGAATCTTCCCGAATTTGATTTCGAGCCGAAAGCGCATTGGGATTTGGGTCCCGCATTGGGCGTGATTGACTTTGAACGCGGTACGAAGATCACGGGTTCGCGCTTTTATGTGTTGAGCGGCGCGGGCGCGCGACTGCAACGCGCGTTGATCGCGTTCATGCTCGACCTGCATATTCGACAGGGCTACACGGAGAAATATTTGCCGTTCATGGTGAAGACCGAAACGGTGTTTGGCGCGGGTCAACTGCCGAAGTTCGCCGACAATTTATACAAAGACCACGAGGAAGATCTGTATTTCGTGCCGACCGCCGAAGTGCCGCTGACCGGTATGCACATGGATGAGATTCTCGATGAGGCGCAATTGCCGTTGTTGTACACGGGATACACGCCATGCTTCCGCCGCGAAAAGATGAGCGCGGGACGCGACGTGCGCGGAATCAAACGCGGACATCAATTCGATAAAGTGGAAATGTACATGTACGCCAAACCCGAAGAATCAGATGCGCTGTTGGAAAAAATGCGCGAGGACGCCGAAGCAACTTGCGCCGCGCTGGGACTCACATATCGAGTCAAACAACTTTGCACGGGCGATCTCGGATTCGGTTCGGCGATCACCTACGATATCGAAGTTTGGGCGGCGGGATGCAACGAGTGGCTCGAAGTATCGTCGGTCTCGAATGTGCGCGACTTTCAGGCGCGACGCGCGAATATAAAGTATCGCCCTGCCGATGGCGGCAGGGCACGCCTGCTCCACACGTTGAACGGATCTGGACTCGGCCTGCCGCGCACGATGATCGCCGTGATGGAAAACAACCAGCAAGCCGACGGTTCGATCCGCGTCCCTGAAGTTCTCCGTCCGTGGATGGGCGGCGTGGATATAATCAAATAAATGTTGCCTCCCGAATCTCTCTCCAACTGGCAGATCGTATGGATGTTCGTTCTCGATACGCTCACGCTTTTCTTTCTATTTGTAGGGTTGCTGGGATTAATTGTGCCGATCTTTCCGGGTCTCACCGTGATGTGGTTCGGCGCGCTGATCTATGCGCTAATTCAAAGTTTCGCGCAACGTATGACGTTTTGGGATTGGATGCTGTTCGCGCTCATCACCCTGCTAATGATCGCCGGCAATATCGTGGATAACGTTATCATCGCTCGCAAAATGCGCGATAAATTCGTGCCGTGGAGTTCGATTCTGCTGGCGTTCGCAGCGAGTCTAACCGCCAGTTTATTCCTCACGCCTATCGTCGGTCTGGCAAGCGCGCCGCTTGCGCTGTTTGGTCTGGAATATCGCCGGCTGCGCGATAAAACTGCGGCAATCGAGTCGACGAAAGCGTATATGGTCGGTTGGGGCTGGTCGTTCGCCGCAAGATTCGGTATCGGAATCTTAATTCTCGGCTCATGGATGTTATGGGCTTGGGTATAATTCATATAGAAAAGGAGATTTATCATGCCCTCTATTATCGGTGAATTGTTCGGTCTGTTCGGTTTTCTCGTCCGCGTTCTCGGGTTTCTTCTCTTCGGCTTCGCCATTGGGAAATTCGTCCTCGATCAGTTCAAGAGCGCAGGCTGGCAAACGCAAGTCGCATTAGCGCTCGGCTTCTTTGCGCTAGCGGCGTCGTTCACACGCTATGCCACGCCAGGCGCGGCAGGCGCGTTCGCGCTGGGCGCCGCTGCCGCTTTTCTAATGACGTTTACGCCGAACAAGAGCGAAGAGGAAGACAAGGAAGAAAAAGACAAGAAGAAATAAATGACAGGCTCCCGAAACGGGAGCCTGAATTATTTCTTCGCATCTTGCGCGGATCGGATCGCAATTTCCGTAAATTTTCTTCCTGTTGCGTTTTCGTCCAAGCCGATAAACGACATCCCGTCTTCAGATATATCTGTGAACTTGCCGTTGACATTGAGACCCGAGTCGGGAATCATTTTCGCAAACGATGATTGAGCGTAATCTTGAATCGTCACATCGTTCAATTGCGCGGATAACACGGCGACCTGAGTCTTCGTTCCGCCCGTTGCCCACACCAGCCAACGGGGAGTGACGACCGCGCCCATGTATGTCGCTTCTGCCCCGCCGAACAATCCTTTTTTGACCTTTTCTGAATCCGTTTGGATGCACATCAACGCATCAGACAAAATGTCGCCGAGGGCATATCGTTCAATGTGCGCGTTGATCGCCTGAGATAATTCAGGGCGCAAAGCGGCGAAATCAACTTCCTTTGTCGTTCGTTTCCAATCAGACATTTTATTCGCCTAAATCAACCTTCGCTCGCAACATCGCCGTCAACAACTTGACCGAGTTCTGCACGTCGGCAAAATCCACTATTTCGGACGGCGAGTGGACGTAACGCGTGGGAATTGAGAGGCAGCCAGCCGGCACGCCTGCGCGCGTAAGCTGCATGGCGCGCGCATCCGTCGAGCCGAACAACAGAACTTCGCGTTGATACGGCAGTTTATTTTTCTCCGCCGTACGAATCATCCACTGTACAACGCGCGGATCAGCCATCATGCCCGAATCTTGGAATTTTATACAAGGACCTGCGCCCAGTTTCATTTCCATTTTAGGCGCATTGGGCGTATCCGCTGCCGCTGTAACGTCAACCGCAATGCCGAGATCGGGGTCCACGCCAAATGCGGAAGTCGTCGCGCCGCGTAAGCCCACCTCTTCTTGCGTGGTGAACACGAAATACGCATCGTGCGGCGTAGACTTTAAGGCGCGCAACGTTTCAATCGCAACCAGCACGCCCACACGATCATCCATAGACT
>BQMV01000070.1 GCA_022181005.1 Anaerolineaceae bacterium
ATTCGCCGGCGAACGCTCATTGTGAATATGCCGGGCAGCCCGAAAGGCGCCGTGGAGAACTTGGACGCCGTGATCGCAGCGTTGCCGCACGCAGTTCAATTGTTGCAAGAAGACCCGCAAGCTGAAAAGAACCATTAAGCCGGCTATTTGCTTGTAGTATAATCCCGCAGTTTGTATCGAATCTTATCTTATCAAAGGAAAGCGCGCGTATGATTGACGTAAATGAATTACGAAAAGGGGTGACGTTTGAACTCGACGGGCATCTCTACAAAGTGTTGGATTACAGCCATAACAAGACCGGGCGCGGCAACGCCAACATCCGCATTAAAGCCCGTAATTTGCAGACCGGCGCCAATATCGAGCGCACATTTAACTCCGGTTTATCGGTGCAAGATGTGCGTCTCGACTTCCACAATGTGTCGTATTTATACAGCGACGGCGAGTTCTACCACTTTATGGACAATGAGACTTTTGAGCAGCCGGCGGTTAGCGCCAAAATGCTTGGCGACGCTGCGTTATATCTTAAAGCGGGCATGGAAGTGAAACTTACATTCTACAAAGGCGCTCCTTTAGACGTGGAGTTTCCGTCTACCGTAGACCTCGAGGTTGTTGAAGCGGAAACCGCCATTCGCGGAGATACAGCGACCGGCGTGACGAAAAAAATAGTAACGGAGACCGGTCTGGAAGTGCAATGCCCGCAGTTCGTGAAAGTGGGCGATGTGATTCGAGTTAACACCGAAACGGGCGAATATACTACGCGCGTGTAAGGCGGAGCGAAGATTCTAAGCGAACGCGCCAGAGGGGAATTGATGCGACTGCTTAGCGTTCGCTTAGATAGTTGTCCTGTAATTCAAATATGAAAAACCCCTACAGCGTTGAGTGCCCCTATTTCTACGGCGATTACTTTCGCGGAAAAAACGTTGAGGAATGCCGCCTGCTGAAAACCTCTGGCGAGCGGTGGACGCGCGATCTCTGTAAAACTTGCCCCGTTCCTGAAATCTCTCGCGCAAACGCGTGCGTACACATGCGTTTGCGCGGTAAAGTGGCGCGACCGTTCTCGGCTGCGTTTATGCGGCGCATGCAAATTTATGCATACTGCGACAAGGTAAAGAAGCCGGTGGCGGAGCCTCGAGTGGGGTGCGGCGAGTGTCACGCGCTCCCATTTAAATTTGAGATAAAACCCTGAGGAAATAACGGATTAACTGGGATATTCATGCCGCTTACTCTATTGCTCGACCTCGACGACACTCTCCTCAATACGAACATGCATGTATTTATGCCAGCCTACTTTCAGGCGTTGACTGCGCATGTTAGCGGCCATATTCCGCCTGATGAATTCATGCGGGCGTTGGTCGGCGGAGTGAATCGCATGAATGACAACGAGGACCCGCGCTTGACGTTGCGCGAGGTTTTCGAGTCGCATTTTTATCCCCGGTTGGGCGCGTCGAAAGACGATCTACAGGAGATCTTTGACGATTTCTACGAACACGCCTTTCCGCAGTTGGCTTTTCATACCGCGCCCATAGCCGGCGCCGTTGAATTTGTGAACTGGGCTGAAGCGGCAGGCTTTCAGATCGCCATAGCCACCGACCCGCTATTTCCGCTCATCGCCACGCAGCATCGTCTGCGCTGGGCGGGCTTTGATCCTGAACGCTTCAAACTGGTGTCGGCGTTTGAAGAATTTCATTTTACGAAAAACCATCCCGCCTACTATGCCGAGGTTTTGGGCGCGCTCGGTTGGCAAGAAGGCGGCGTGGTGATGGCGGGAAACGACCTCTATCGCGATATCTTTCCCGCGCAACGCTTGGGGTTGAAAACCTTTTTAGTTGAAGATCAACCGGTCTCGCCGTCGGAGGAGGCGACGAGCGCCGGTTCGCTCGCGGACCTGCGGCGCTGGCTGGAGACAAGCGAGCCTTCTGCGTTGGAGCCGTTGTACGCGTCTCGCGATGCGATCTGGGCGATTCTGCTTTCTACGCCGGCGGTCTTTCCTAGGTTTCTGCATCCGCTGACGGACGGCGAATGCCGTTGCGCGCCAAAACATAACGATTGGGCGATGAATGAAATTGCCAGTCACTTGCGCGATACGGAACGCGAAGTGCATATCTTACAAGCGGATTTGATGTTGAAGAAAGACGACGTGTTCATCCCTCGCCCGGATACGACCGTATGGGCGAGCGAGAGAAATTACCTCAACGAGGACGCCGCAGAAGCGATTGATGAATTTACCGCGGCGCGATTAACGCTGCTGGAAAAAGTGAAAGACGCTTCGGATGAAATCTGGCGGCGCAATGTCCGTCATGCGATTTTCGGTCCGTCGAATTTTACAGAGGTTATGGGTTTTATCGCGGATCATGACCGCTTGCATTTGCAGCAAGCCTGGCAGACCGCGCAGATGTGCTTGGGCAAGCGCGTCTAATCGGCGTGAATGGTGTTGTAAATCCCAATATTCGATATCAACGGACGCATTGCGTCTTGTGAAGGAGTTTGTGAAATGAGGAAACGAGTTGCAATTACAGGCGTGGGCTGCATCACTCCTGTGGGGAATACCGCGCAAGAAGCTTGGGACTCTTTGCTGGCGGGGAAATCGGGCGCGGGACCGATCACTCTTTTCGATGGGAGCGTGCATAAGACGCGCTTCGCTGCGGAAGCGAAGGGCTTTGACCCTGTTGCGCGTTTCGGCGCGCGCGAAGCCCGCAGGATGGATCGTTTTACTCAATTTGCAATGGCGGCGACAGCGGAGGCTGTGCAGAACGCCGGGCTGAAAATTGACGCGTCGAATCGCGATCGCGTAGGAGTGGTGATCGGCACCGGCATCGGCGGCATTGGGACGATCCTGGAGCAGGCGGCGATGATGAACGAGCGCGGCGTTGATCGCGTCAGCCCGTTCCTTATTCCGATGATGATCGCGGACAGCGCGCCCGGCATGATCGCCATTCGCTTTGGCGCGCGGGGTCCGAACATGGCGCTTGCGACAGCGTGCGCTTCAGGCAATAATGCGATCGGGGAAGCCGCTGAAATGATCCGGCGCGGCGCGGCAGACGCGATGATCGCGGGCGGCGCCGAGGGCGCGCTGACGCCTCTCGCGGTCGCGGGCATGAACGTCATGGGCGCGCTATCCACTCGAAACGACGATCCGCAGCGCGCATCGCGCCCGTTCGATAAGAATCGAGACGGCTTCCTAATGGGCGAAGGCGCCGGCATAGTTATCCTTGAATCGTTCGAGTCGGCAAAGGCGCGCGGCGCGGAGATCCTGGCTGAACTGAGCGGCTACGGCGCTTCGGATGACGCATTTCATATATCGGCTCCAGCGGAGAACGGCGCAGGCGCGGCGATTTCTATGCGCCTGGCGCTGCAAGACGCCGGGCTGAGCGTTGACGGCATTCAATACATTAACGCGCATGGCACTTCGACGACGCTGAACGATAAAAGCGAGACTGCCGCAATCAAAACGGTCTTTGGAGAGCGCGCCTATTCGATTCCGGTGTCGTCTACAAAATCAATGACGGGACATCTGCTCGGCGCTTCGGGCGCCGTAGAAGCCGTTTTCTCGGTCCTGGCAATTCGCGCTGAGACAATTCCGCCGACGATCAATTATGAGACTCCCGATTCTGAGTGCGATCTCGATTATGTCCCCAACCAACCGCGCGCGGCGGCGTTGGATCATGTGATGTCGAACTCGTTTGGATTCGGCGGACATAACGCAACGCTGATCTTCGGGCGTTATTCGGAATAACGGGCGCGGCGCGCGCCTCGTTTCCCGTTAGGAGAGACCACATGTTAAATGCGCATATCACAGGCTGGGGGATGGCTGTGCCTGAAAGAGTCATGACCAACGACGACCTTTCGGAATTTATCGAAACGAACGACGCTTGGATTCGCGAGCGGACGGGTATTCGCGAACGCCGCGTGGCGCGCGAAACGGATTTCACTTCCACGCTCGCCGTGGACGCTTCGATGCGCGCGCTCAAAAAGGCGAACATCCGCCCGACCGATTTGGATTTGATTATCTGCTCCACCTCTACGCCGGAATATCTCTTCCCTGCCACCGCTTGTTTGATACAAGATCAGCTCGGCGCGACGAAAGCCGGCGCGTTCGATCTGTTGGCTGCATGTTCGGGCTTCATCTATGCGCTGAATATGGGCGCGCAAGCCATACGCAGCGGTTCGGTCAAGACGGTTCTGGTGATCGGCTCGGAAACGCTTTCGCGATTCGTTAACTGGAAGGATCGGAATACATGCATCCTGTTCGGCGACGGCGCCGGCGCGTTCATCTTACAAGCGGACGAACGACCGGGCGGCGTGCTTTCCGCCGTGATGCACTCGGATGGCTCGGGCGGCGATTTATTGAAATTGCCATCCGGCGGAAGCCGGCGCCCTATTTCGGAGACCACTTATCAAAACGGCGAGCATTACATTCAAATGGACGGACGAGAAGTATTCCGTTTTGCGACCCGCGTCATGGCTTCCGCGACTCAAGAAGCGCTGACAGCGGCGGGTTTGACGGTCCAAGATGTTCGCTGGATCGTGCCTCATCAAGCGAACGTTCGAATCATCGAAGCGGCGGCGCGCGGATTGAAACTGCCGATGGATCGCTTCATCGTTAATTTGGATCGTTACGGGAACACTTCCACCGCGTCTATTCCGATCGCGATGGTCGAGGCGGCTGAAGCGGGAAAGATTCAACGGGGCGATAAAGTGGTGATGGTCGGTTTTGGCGCTGGTTTGACGTGGGGCGCATTGGCGGCGGAATGGACGGGTCCGTTGCCAAGCAAGGGAGCGGCGCGACCCGAACGCTACCGCCAGCTTGGGCGTATCCGTTCTTGGGCGCGGCGGCTTATCCGCTTTATC
This sequence comes from Anaerolineaceae bacterium, assembly GCA_022181005.1. Taxonomy (GTDB): domain Bacteria; phylum Chloroflexota; class Anaerolineae; order Anaerolineales; family Villigracilaceae; genus Defluviilinea. The sequence goes on from BQMV01000070.1 coordinate 4,849, forward strand.
GAAGGGTTGATCTACCGCAGAGAACTATAATGCAAAATTAATCGTGGATGTGATAAAATAACGTTACATTGAGCAAAGGAGTGATATATGCCAGGATTGCCGCGCGGCGCTGAGTGGATCGTTATTTTAGCGATCGTTATCCTTCTCTTTGGGCCAGGGCGCATCGGTAAAGTTGCCGGCGAACTGGGCAAAGGCATTCGGTCTTTTCGCGAAGGACTTTCTGAAGGAAAACAAGACGAAGACTCAACCGACTCTTCTGTAGATAAAGAATCTAAATAGAAAAGGACTCTCATCTGAGAGCCCTTTTCTATATTGAGACTTACGCAAAACCCTAAGACCAAGCTGTGAATTTCGTTAATTCATACGAATTGTTTGGCGGTAATTCGCGGCGCAAGATTTCGATCTGCGTACGTCATATATATGTTAAGCGGACTGCAACAAGCCGCGCAATTCCGCGAGCGATGTGACGGGATTTTTGCAAACGAACCCTTCGCAAACGTACGCGGTGGTTTTGCCGTTTTTAAGCGGACGATCTTGTAGGAGCATGGGCGCGCCCGGCGGCGGCGGGAATGTGGATGCGGCGAGGATAGCGGCAGGGCGGTAAGCGGAACGTGCAAAGCGAATGAATTCAAACGCTTCTAACCCGCTTGGCGCGCTTACGATCGCCAATTGCTTCACTTTCTCCAGCGAGAAGTTAGCCGCCGACAGCCAGCGCGCAAACGAGGTGGGATATTCCGCCGCCATGCCGGCGACGAGTGAGAACGCTGCTTCAGCCCGTTCTCGATATTTTCCTTCGCCGCTAAATTCGGAAAATAGCAACAACGCTTCGCACGCCAGCGCGTTGCCGGAAGGCGAGGCGTTGTCTTGCACGTCTTTCGGTCTTAATAATAATGTTTCACCGTCTGCGGGCGTGTCGAAGAACCCGCCGTTGGGATCGGCGAAGCGGGCGATCATTTCTTCGACCAACTCTTGCGCGGCGCTGTACCACTTGACGTTGAAATCGGTTTGATAGAGTTCGAGCAGCCCAAGGATGAGCGCGGCGTAATCTTCAA
>BQMV01000071.1 GCA_022181005.1 Anaerolineaceae bacterium
CGGTAATATATACATAACCATAATTGAAGAGGTTGCCCAACAAGCCCTTACGTTCGTATTTCGTGCCTAAAATATCCTCAAGCTGAGCGGCGTTGCGCGTCTCTGTGCCGAGAGGCTTGCGATCTATGTCTATAATCTGGTTATCGGTGATTTCAAATTTATCATTGCTCCAGTCTAGAAAACGAAACAAGAAACCGCCGAAAAATAATATCATTCCGCCTAAGCACAGAAGCGCGATTGCGTCTACGTGAGCGCCGGTCTCAAAGAACAAAGAACGCTCCGGATCGAAATACGAACGTAAGGGCTTGTTGGGCAACCTCTTCAATTATGGTTATGTATATATTACCGTGGGCGGAAGCAAACTGATATTTGAAGATGTGAGAGATCCAGCCGGCGTTCAAGCGGATATTAATCGCCGCCGCGAAGCGCGTGTGGCGAAGAAAACTCAGGCGGCGGTGGCGATTGAGCGCGAACGTATGGCTGATTGGCTGGTCGCATATCACAGAAACGCCGAAGAATTTCGAACGGCGGAAGAGGAAAAGAGGAATCATACGAATGACGCTGCGTAATATTATTACTTTGCCTAACCCTGTGTTGAAGCGCAAAGCTCGCGCGGTCACAAAATTTGATGGGTCGCTTCGCGCGTTGATTGACGATATGGTGGAAACCATGCGCGACGCGCCCGGCGTTGGTCTGGCAGCGCCGCAGATCGGGCTGTCGGAACGAATCGCCGTGATCGAATATTTTGAAAAGGAAGAGGATGAGGAAAAGGAAGACGCGCTGAAGAAAGTATGGGCGGTGATCAACCCTGAAATTATTAAAGCCTCGCCGGAGATGGTCGTCGGCGTGGAAGGTTGTCTCTCGATCCCCGGCTTGCTCGGAGAAGTGGAACGTCACGTCGAGATTCAAGTTAAGGCGTTGAATCGTTATGGTACGCCGGTGCGCATCAAAGCTGCGGGCTGGCTGGCGCGCATCTTCCAACATGAGATTGATCATCTGAACGGCGTCTTGTTTACCGAACGCGCTATCCGCGTTTGGCAACCGCAAGAAGAGACCGCCGTAGACGCGGAGCAGGAAGTCTGAGCGCTGTTTCTCATGCAACTTCGTCGTCTCTCGCTTACTAACTTTCGTAAATTCACGCGGCTCGATTTGGATCTTCCTGCGCGCGTTGTTTTGCTCACAGGCGCAAACGCGCAAGGCAAAACCACTATCCTTGAAGCGATTTATTTCCTTGCAGCGTTCGTCTCGTTTCACGCCAACGTTGACCGACAACTGATTAACTTTTCCGAAGCCGACAAGAAGGATGAACCCGCTGTCGCGCGACTCGTCGCGGAGTATCAACGCGGCGCGCGAACGCATCGGATTGAAGTGCGATTGATCCTTGAGCCGGTTGGAGTGTTAAATAGCCAGCGTTTACGCAAAGAAATTCTGCTTGATGGCGTGAAGAAACCAGTTAGCGAGGCGATCGGGCATTTCAACGCGGTGGTCTTTGCGCCGCAAATGTCGCAGATCGTAGAAGGCGCGCCGGAAGCTCGCCGTCGTTACCTAAACCTTACATTGGCGCGCTCTACGCCGGCGTATGCGCGCGTTCTCAACGAATACAGCCAGGCGCTCACGCAACGAAACGCTTTGCTCAAAACGCTGAGCGAAAGCGGCGGAAACCGCGACCAACTTGAAGTTTGGGATGACGCGTTGACTCGACTTGGTTCGCAGATCATCTTATGGCGCATTGAAGCCGTCCAGCAGATTCAAAAACTCGCTTCGCGCGCTCACTTTGAGTTGACGCACGAAGCGGAGACGCTGCGCCTTTCTTACCAGCCTGCATACGACCCGCTTCTACAGATGGGCGGACAGTTGGGCTTGAAGCTGGATACGGTCGTTGATCGTTCGGGCTTGGCGTTAGATGAGATCGAAGCGGGATTCCGCAAGCGATTGCGCGCATTGCGCAACGAGGAGGTCGCGCGCGGCGTAACAACCATCGGCCCGCATCGCGACGAACTGCGCTTTTTTTCTAATGCGGTCGATCTCGGCGATTACGGTTCGCGTGGACAGATCCGCACGACGCTGTTGGCGCTCAAACTCGCCGAGGCGCATTGGATGAAAGCGCGCACGGGCGAATGGCCCGTCATCTTGCTCGATGAAGCGATGGCAGAGTTGGATTTGCAGCGTCGCGCTGATTTATTGAAGTACGTTGCCGAAGGCGAGCAGGCGTTATATACCGCCGCCGATTTGAATTTATTTGCGCCTGACTTCATCGAAAAAGCGGAAGTTTTGGGCGTGGACAATGGGCGGGTGGAGAACATCTCTGCGAGGAGGGCGACGCCTGAAGGAGCGGTCTCGTAGCGTTTAAGAAACGCCTTGCTCCCTCGAGGTTTGCGACGATAATTATGCCGATCTCCGACTCTTTTATTCAATCCATAATCGAACAAGTCGATTCGCCTGCCGTTGTCGGTGTGAGCGTGGCAGGCAGTTACGCGCGCGGACAAGAAGCGAAATACAGCGATGTAGATTTCAATATCTTCGTGAGTCAACTTCCTGAATTTGAACAGTATGCATTGAAGTGGATGGATGGCAGACTTGTCAGCCTGAAGTATATGTCGCTTGAAAACGACCGCGCGGCATTGAGAAATCCGCGGCGCGCGATTTGGGCAACGCCGAATTTAATCGGAATGAAGATTGTCTTGGATAAAGACGGGGCGTTGGCTGACTTGCAGAAGGCGGCGCGGGAGTTTGACTTTTCTTCGCTTCAGCCAGCGGCTGATGAGTTTGCGGCGGAGACAGTGATGAGATGCGCGGAAGAAGCGCATAAGATTTTGAACGGTCTTATGCGCGGACGCGAATCGGCGGTGTTATACGCGACATGGGGGTTGGTCGGCGATATGCTTGAAGCGGCGGCGGTTCAAAGAGGCGTTATGATCGTCAGTGAAAACCACTATTTCGATTTGATTCAAGAGGCGGTAGGACGCGATACGAAGTGGGTGAGCGCGTTCCGCAAAGCGTGGGGACTTGACCTGAACGCATCGCAATATCAATCGCGCGGCGCGGCGGCATTGACGTTGTATCGTTTGACTGCGGCGATGTTCAACGATCTTATCCCCGATAAATATCGGGATGTGGTACACAATACGTTGCGGCTGATCAAGGAGGCTGGTTATTAATGGATGAATCTGTGTGGAATTTAGCGCGCCGTGCGGTCGCGATCCATGAAAAATTGATCGAATTCTACGGCGAACCGATTTGGCATGATCCGATGCCGCCAGTGCACGAGTTGGTTTGCACCATCCTATCGCAGAACACGAACGACAAGAATCGCGATCGTGCGTTCAATTTGTTGCGCGCTAAATTCCCAACGTGGAAAGAAGTGCGCGATGCGAAAATAGAAGAGGTGATTGAGGCGATTCGTCCCGCGGGATTGGCGAATCAAAAGGGTCCGCGCATTCAGCAGGTGTTGAAAGCCATCACCGAAGAACGCGGCGATTTGGATCTGTCCTTTCTTAAAGCTATACCTGTAGAAGAAGCGCGCAAGTGGCTGACCAAATTTAAGGGCGTAGGACCGAAGACTGCTGCCATCGTGTTGTGCTTCTCGTTGGGTATGCCAGCCTTTCCTGTGGATACCCACGTCTACCGCGTGACGGGGCGCATCGGACTCCGCCCTGAGAAGATGACCCTCGAGCAAGCGCATCCGCATCTCGAAAGTTTATTCCCGCCTGAAACCTATTACGCCGCGCACTTGAACATCATCCGCCTCGGACGCGAAATCTGCACCGCGCGGAAAGCGATGTGTGAGAAGTGTCCGATTGTGAAGTGGTGTGATTACGGAAGGAAGAGATTAGAGATTGGAGAATAGTCTTGGCACAATAAACCACTCTCTATTCTCTTATCTGTTGTCGCCATCTCCCTTTATTTTTCCCCGTTCCATTCTGTCCAACAACTTAGCGATATTCGCCTCGGCGATCTCATCCAGCGATAAATCCAATTCAGTAGCGACTTGCGAGATGTACCACAACACATCGCCGAGTTCGGCTTTGAGCGCCTCGCGCGTCTCGTCGCTGATCTCGCCGTCCTTATCGCGGAACACCTTCTTGATCTTGCCCGCCACTTCCCCCGCCTCGTTGACGAGTCCCAGCGTGGGGTAGATCACTCCATGCTCGATGACGGGGTATTTCGCGGTGGCGCGTGATTTGGTTTGATAGTCGGTGAAGTTCATTTGGTCATTCCATTAACCTGATATGTTCTCTTATCCAATCCGTGAAAGTGTCTCGGTCTATTTTCCCCGAAGCCAGTTGTAAAATTATGGTTTCTTGTGCATCCACTGATGAATCCAATTCGTAGCCGTTTATGACAAGAAAGGTTTCCATTGCATAATGTCCAACCCGCTTATTGCCATCTACGAAAGGATGGTTCATAACCAACGAATAACATAACGATGAGGCTTTTTCGATAATTGTTGCATAAAGATCGGTTGCATCGAAAGAGGCGCGCGGCTGTGCGACAGCGGACTCAAGCGTTTCCATGCTTAAAATACCAACTGTACCGCCAGATGCATCCATCACTTGACGGTACAGTTCGATTACTTCGGAAACAGTCAGGTATCGCATTAGGCGGCAAGCCGTCTATAAAGCTCCGAGTTCTTTTTCAAAACGTAATGGGCGGCTTTGCGAAATTGTTCTTCAGGTTGAGTCAACATATCCTCCACGCTAACGCGGACGAGTTCCTCGGTAGAAACACCAAATTTTTGTGCCATCTCTTGAAGTTTTTGTAGGCGCTCGTTTGGTAGTTCAATTGTTATAGTAGTCATAGCTTGCTCCTGAACAAAGTTTACTCACTTATGCCTGAAAATTCAAGTTCGGTTTAAGAAACTTTGCGCCAATCCTCTCCACCACTCATCCCTCTCCCCACCCACAAAGGGACTATATAGAGTTAGACGATCAGCGATTCCCTCGTAGCGTTTCTTCAATTCGTCGGCGAGTTTATTCTCCTCTATCACCAAACAAAACTCGTTCAACATTTCATCCGTGATAAGCATTGGCATCTCAGCCCATTCACCCTTCGCCGCGTGCGCGGACAAGGTCTCCGCGACGCCAGTCCAGCCGTGTAA
>BQMV01000072.1 GCA_022181005.1 Anaerolineaceae bacterium
GGGCTGAATACGGACGATCTCGCGGTAGGGGGCGAGGGCGCAGGCGATGGATTCGACTTCGGGTTTGCGCGAGTCGGCTCCGGGTCGGGTGAGAAGCGCGACTTCAGGCAGGATGACGGCGGTATCTTCGACGAAGACGGAATCGGGTAAATCCGCTTCGGCGGGCAATTCCAGAACGGCGCATCCAAGTTCTTTTAAGGTTTGTGCGTATTGATGATGTTGTCGTCGAGCAACGTCTATGTCAATGGGGGCGCGTTCGATGTGCGTGATCTCGCATTCGTTAAAGCGCGGGCTGACCTCGCGCGTGACTGCGATAAGCAAAATTACCTTCCCCCGGTGCGGTAGCGTTCGATCAGCGCCTGCGTGCGAGGGTCTTTGGGGGCGCTGAATAGCGCGGTTGGGTTAGCGTCTTCGATGATTTCGCCCTCTGCCATTACCAGCACACGATCAGCCACTTCGCGCGCAAAGCCCATTTCGTGCGTGACGACGATCATGGTCATGCCGTCTTTAGCGACTTTTTTCATTACGTTTAATACTTCGCCGATCAGTTCGGGATCGAGTGCGGAGGTGGGCTCGTCGAACAGCATGACGCGTGGCTGCATAGTGAGCGCGCGCGCGATCGCTACGCGTTGTTTTTGTCCGCCCGAGAGGCGCAACGGATATTCGTCTCTCTTAAATAGCATGCCGACGCTGTCGAGATTTTTTTCGCCGAGTGCGATGGCTTCGGAGCGTTCCATGCCTTTGACGGTGACCGGTCCCTCGATGACGTTTTGCAAGACGCTCATGTGCGGAAAGAGATTGAATTCCTGAAAGACCATGCCGGTCTTGAGGCGCACTTCATGAATCCGCTGGCGATGTTCATTGCCGCGTTCGTGGCTGTGGACGGTTAAACCGTCCACTTCAATGCTTCCGCCAGAAGGTTCTTCGAGAAAATTGATGCAGCGCAATAGCGTGCTTTTTCCCGAGCCGCTGCGTCCGATCAGGCAGATCACTTCGCGCGGTTGGACTTCGAGCGAAATGTTTTTGAGCACATGCAAACGACCAAAATATTTATCTAGGTTTGAGATGCGAACGATGGGCGCCATCTTAGCGATCCCCTTTGGCGAGATAGGCTTCGAGGCGCGATTGCAGGAAGGTTAAGAGCAGTGTCATCACCCAGTAAAACATAGCCGCCATCAGCAGGGCTTCGAGGTTGTTGAACTGGGCGCGTCCTACTTTTTGGGCGCGCCACATAAGTTCGTGAACGAAGCCCGTCGCAGAAACGAGCGCGGAGTCTTTCGTCATGGAAATGAAGTCATTGCCCATCGGGGGGATGGCGAAGCGCAACGCCTGCGGGAGGATTACTCGTCGCATGGTTTGAAGCGGGGTCATGCCGAGCGCGGTAGCGGCTTCGCGCTGTCCCTTGCCGACGGAGGAGAGCGCGGCGCGGAATGTTTCGCTCATATACGCGCCATAGTTCAGCCCGAGCGCAAGCACGCCTGCGAGAACTCCGCTGAGGATGATCCCAAGTTGGGGAAGCGCTAAAAAGAAGAAAAATATCTGGAGGTAAAGCGGCGTGCCGCGAATCAATGAGACATAAAATGTGCTGAGCGCGAAGATCGGCGGAAATGTGGAGAGTCTGCCCAGCGCGGTTAATAGAGCCAGCAACATTGCCAGCAGAATTGAGAGGATTGAAACGAAGAGCGTTTGCCCTAAACCGCCGCCGATAAAGGCAAGGTTGTTCCGCATGAATTCGGTGTTAAGCTGGATAGTTTGATAACTTCCGATTGATTTCCCGCTAAACAAAAAGATTAATATTAAGAGCAGAATTCCCCACGTCGCTCCAACGCCCATGCGAAATTGCGCTTGTTTGCGTTTTTGGACGGCAACGAGTAGATCGGCTTGCGATTGTCCTGATGAGTTTGCAGTATCCATTAGGCGTTGGTAAGACGGAAGTATTGTATCAGTTTATATCGGATGGTGAAAGATGCTAATTTCAAATAGAGAGAAAGGGAGCGGCGTACAGCCGCTCCCTAAATGCAATAACGAACTAGTGTTGCGGAGCTTGCGTAATATCCGAGCCGAACCACTTAACGGAGAGGTTTGTGAGCGTGCCATCTTCGTGCATCTTAGTGAAGATGCGATTGACTTCTTCGCGCAGTGTGGCGGTCGGCAGGCTGGCGGATTTGTCGAACGAGGCAGCGAGGTCTTCAGAGAAGACCGGCGAGCCAAGTTTAACGACCGGGAAGCCCGCGGCGATGTTAGCGTCCACGACGGTCTCAGAAGTCATATAGCCGATGAAGTCTTCGCGACCCGCGGCAATGGATTGAGCGCATTCCTGATCGGTCTCAAGCGGGACGATGGTGACGCTCGGCGCTTGTGCGTAAATGGATGAAGCGGGCAAGCCCAATCCAGCCATATCGCCTTCGAGCCAAGATTCGTAAGTGGTAGAGGCGCCGACGCACAGCGCTTTCCCATTTAGATCGTCGAGAGACGTGAGACCCGAATCGGCGCGGACGGCGATGACCGCCGGCGTGTAGTAATATGGCACGCTGAAGTCGAGGACTTTCTGGCGATCGGTGGTGATGGTCATCGAGCCGACACTAACGTCCCATTTGTTTGCCCACGAGCCGGCGGTGATCGTATCCCAAGAAGGGGTGGCGAAGCAGGTCTCGACGCCTAATCCGTCGCCGATTGCGATAGCGGCGTCCACATCAAAGCCTTGCATTTCAGCGGTCGTCAAGGCGTCGGATGGGCATTTCGTGCCGGCGGGGCGTTTGCCTTCTGTATTCAAAAACGACTGCGGTTCGTAGTTTGGATCGGTCGAAACTAGAATGTAACCGCGTTGCTTAATCTGCTCGAGCAGATCGTTCGCTTGCGCTTGCGGAGCGCTTTTGCCGCCGCATGCCGCTAATGCGAACGCGGCAAGTATGCCGACAACCAACAGTTTGTGCAAGTTCTTCATGTACTCCTCCAAGAGAATAAAGAATAGATTCGAGATGAACCGCGTTCATCTCGTTCGCGTAAGGATAGACTATTTTGCGCGATTCGACAAGTGTTCGCGCACGTTATTTTTATAAATCGTTGACGCGCTGATGGAGTGTGAAGAGTATGATCTTTATAAGAATGAGGGATTGCAGCGCAGGTTTTATGGAGCCGTACAGTACAATACATTCATTCTTGGAGAGGATTATGAAACTTGTCACTGTCTCACAAATGCAAGAAATTGAAAAAGAAGCGGATGCGAACGGCTTATCTTATGATCAGATGATGCAAAATGCCGGCTTCGGTTTGGCTGATGTTATAACCGATCTGTTCGCTGACGACGACTCGCTTGCGATCGTCGGTTTGGCTGGCTCTGGAAATAACGGCGGCGACGCGCTTGTCGCATTGACGGCGCTGGCGGAAGCGGGTTGGAAGGCGAGCGCGTATCTCATCAAACGGAAGAAAGACGCTCTTGTAAAACGCTTCGTTGAATCGGGAGGAGAGGTCTTTGCGGGCGAGGGCGCTTTTGAACAACTGACTGAAGCGCTTGGAAGCGCTCATGTCTTCCTCGATGGCGCGTTCGGGACGGGAATTAATCTGCCGTTGAAGAAAGACGTCGCTGAAACGCTTGCAGAGATCAATGATTATTTAGACAGCCTGGACGAACCTCCGTTCGTGATTGCAGTAGATTGTCCTTCAGGCGTGAATTGCGATTCGGGCGAAACGGCGGAAGAAACGATCCGCGCAGACCTGACCGTTACGATGGCGGCGGTGAAACAAGGATTGCTGAAATTGCCGGCGTTTGAATATGTGGGCGGCCTCAAAGTAGTTGATATTGGATTTCCGCCGAATCTTTCAAAATGGAAGGATGTATGCGTTGAGGTTGCAGACGAAGACTTGATTTCGGCGCTGTTGCCCGAACGCCCGTTAGACGCGCACAAAGGGACGTTCGGCGCAGCGCTGGTCGCGGCGGGCTCGGTCAACTATGCCGGAGCGGTCGTCCTGGCGGGCGAGGCGGCATATCGCGCTGGAACGGGGCTTGTCCAGTTAGCGATTCCTGCGTCTATTCACACGGCGGTTGCGGGTCAAATCCCTGAGGCGACCTGGATTCTTCTTCCGCATTTGACTGGCGTGATCGCTTCCGGCGCGGCAGAGGTGCTGTTGAAAAACCTCGGACGCGCAACGGCGATGTTGATCGGTCCGGGCGTTGGATGCGAAAGTGCAACAAAAGAATTTATTGAAACTTTACTGACGCAGAGAGCGACTCCGAAGAGAGCGGCGCTCGGCTTTGTGCATGAAGAAGCCGGGTCAAAGGAGACGATTGAGAACGCTTTACCGCCGTTGGTTGTGGACGCGGATGGGCTGCGTTTGCTTGCGCAGATTAAAGACTGGCAGGTAAAACTCCCTGCGCCGGCGATTCTTACGCCACACCCCGGCGAAATGTCTGCATTGACTGGAATATCGCGCGAAGAAATTCAACAAGATCGGCAGTCCGTCGCCCTTAAGTTTGCGCGAGAGTGGGGGCATGTTGTTGTGTTGAAAGGCGCGTTTACGGTAATTGCCGCGCCCGATGGGCGGATGACGATCATTCCGGTCGCGTCGCCGGCTTTGGCGCGCGCTGGAAGCGGCGACGCGCTGGCTGGCGTTATCGTTGGACTGCGAGCGCAGGGATTAGACGCTTACGATGCGGCGACGGCTGGCGCGTGGATTCATGCGCAGGCTGGGCTGTATGCCGCCGACGATCTCGGCTCGACTGCGGCGGTGATGGCGAGCGATATTGTGAACTCCATTCCCGATGTATTGTGCGATTTGGAATAGCGCTCGCGTTTACGCCGTTTTCGTAAACGTGATAGAAAGCCTTCTTGCGGTAAATAAAAGACTCTCCAGCCGGAGAGTCTTTTATTTTAAACGGAATCAGTCTCGTTGCGTTATCCGTTCATGAACGCTTCGAGATTTTCTTTGCTGATACGAAACGCCGAGCCGATCTTCTTGGCTTTTAGACTGCCGTCGTTAATCGCGCCTAGAACGAGATCGGAAGAGCGTCGTGTAGGGAAAGAGTGTAGATCTCGGTGGTCGCCGTATCATTAAAAAAAAAAAGAAAGTATGAATGAAGAAGGAATG
>BQMV01000073.1 GCA_022181005.1 Anaerolineaceae bacterium
GGGTGGATTGGCGCGACAATTGGGCGCTCAACCGCGCCATCGAAAAAATTATGATGCGCTTCGAAGGTCAGCACAGTATCTTCGATATCGCCGAGCAGGTCGGACTCGATTATCAAACTGTATACGAGTATGTTGAAAAATTCCGCGCGAAAGGATTTGTGTCTCCGCTTCCGATTCCCTCCGAAGCGCAGTCTGAGTAATTTGCCGTAAGATAATTGCGTATAGCGCCGAGGAGGAAATGGGCTTGGAAATTTGACTTAAATCCTATGAATCGTTAACAGTTTTCTTGTATGAGCCGATTAACATGGGGACATTGAAACTACTCGATTGCGCCGTTGTGAGTAGCGGCAGCATGCAAGGAGACTTTTATGAGCAAAATCATTGGCATTGACTTAGGCACAACCAACTCTGTTGTTTCGGTGATGGAAGGCGGCTCGCCGACCGTGATCTCAACTGCCGAGGGCGGGCGGCTCGCGCCGTCGGTTGTGGCATTTAATAAAAATGGCGAACGACTCGTCGGTCAGACTGCGAAGCGGCAAGCGGTGGTCAACCCGGAGAATACGGTATATTCCATCAAACGCTTCATCGGACGTCATTTCGACGAGATTGAATCGGAACGCAAGATGGTTTCGTATGAAGTTGTGAAGGGACCGTCGGGCGATGTGCGCGTGAAAATCCCGATCACGAATCGCGAATATTCCCCGCAGGAAATTTCGGCGATGATTCTGGGCAAGCTAAAATCTGACGCTGAAGCATATTTAGGACAGCCGGTTACGCAGGCGGTTATTACCGTCCCCGCCTATTTTAATGACAGCCAGCGGCAAGCCACGAAAGATGCGGGCAAAATTGCCGGTCTCGAAGTGATGCGTATTATTAACGAACCGACCGCGTCCGCGCTCGCATATGGACTCGATAAAAAGAAAGATGAAACCATCCTCGTCTTCGACCTCGGCGGCGGTACATTCGACGTGTCTGTGTTGGAAGTCGGCGACGGCGTGATTGAAGTCAAAGCCACAACCGGCGATACGCATCTCGGCGGCGACGACTGGGATCAGAAGATCGTCAACTGGGCGGCGGATGAGTTCAAAAAAGAGCAGGGCATTGACTTGCGCAACGACCGCCCCGCGCTGCAACGTTTGCGTGAAGCCGCGGAAAAGGCAAAGATCGAACTTTCGACCGTGATGGAAACCGAGATTAATCTGCCATATATTACGGCAGATGCTTCGGGACCGAAGCACTTGCAGTTGAAACTCTCTCGCGCCAAATTCGAACAGATGACTGAAGACCTGCTCAACCGCTGTCGTAAGCCGTTCGAATCCGCGTTGAAGGACGCTGGCTTGGATGCGAGTAAACTCAACGAAGTGGTCCTCGTCGGCGGCTCGACGCGTATGCCGATGGTTGTAGACCTTGTGCGCAAATTGACGAACGGCAAAGAACCGAATAAAGGCGTGAATCCCGATGAAGTGGTCGCTATTGGCGCGGCAGTTCAAGGCGGCGTACTTGGCGGCGAAGTAAAAGATATTCTTTTGCTTGACGTTACTCCGCTTTCGTTGGGCGTCGAAACAATGGGCAGCGTGATGACCAAGATGATCGAGCGCAATACAACCATCCCTGTCCGCAAGACCGAAACGTATTCGACCGCGGCAGATAACCAGACTGCAGTAGACATCCACGTCCTGCAAGGCGAACGCCCGATGGCTGGCGATAACATGTCGCTCGGACGATTCCGACTCGACGGCATCCCGCCTGCGCCGCGCGGCATCCCGCAAGTGGAAGTGACCTTCGACATTGACGCGAACGGCATCTTGAATGTGACCGCGAAAGATAAAGCCACCGGCAAAGAGCAGAAGGTCACGATCACTGCTTCGACGAACCTCAACAAGGGCGATATTGACCGCATGGTAAATGAAGCCCGCTCGCACGAAGCGGACGATCGTAAACGCCGCGAGTTGATTGACGCGAAGAACACCGCAGACAATCTCGTGTACCAAACGGAGAAAGCCTTGCGCGACCTCGGCGATAAAGTCCCGTCCGCTGAACGCGGCGAGATCGAAACGAAGATCAACGATCTCAAATCCGCTGCGCAGAGCGACGACCTGAGTCGCATCAAACAGGCGTCTGAAGCGGTGGAGCAAACTTTCCATGCGTTGAGCCAGCAGCTGTATGCGCAAGAGCAACCGCAACCTGAAGCGGCGGGCGGAACCTCTGAACCGCCGATAGACGGCGACGTGATTGACGGTGAAGTGAAAGAGTAAAACTAACATCAGACCTCCGAGTTTTTCAAAAACTCGGAGGTCTTTTTCATCTCGCAGAACAAACTCGCTGTGAGTTTCGGTAATAACGAGAAACTCCAAACCCTTTTGTTATATAATCTTCCCATGCAAAACCGTTTTAACCGCAAGTGGATCGCGCTGATCCTGCTCGTGATCGGCATCGTCATCTTTTTCCTCCCGCCCGTGTATTCGCGCGTCATGCCGCGCATTGACGGCTGGATCTCCAGCGTCAAGTACCGCATCAACCCGCCGGACGAAGCCATTTTTCAACCGCAGCAACAATCGGAGGTGGATATCGCCGTCACGCAGATGATGCAAACCCGCGTCGCGACTCAAACGCTTGATGCGACTTCGACCGCTCCGCAGACACCCGGTCCAATGCTGACGCCGACGGTTACTTCCACGCCTCTGCCTGCCTCAGTCAATTTGACCGGGTTTAAATATGTGGACCAAAGGAACCGCTGGAATTATTGCGGTCCCGCCAACTTGACGATGGCGTTAGATTTTGTCGGCTGGGGTGGCAACCGTGACGACATCGCCCGCGTCATCAAGCCGGGGATTCAGGATCCCAAATTGGATTTTATTCAGCAGGGGCGCAGCGACGTCAATGTGATGCCGTATGAATTAGTAGACTTCGTCAACGATGAGACTGAATATCGTGCGTTGTCGCGCCTCGGCGGCGATATTGATCTTGCTAAACGCTTGCTCGCGGCAGATTTTCCCTTCATTGCCGAAAAGGGATATTACGAGGAAGATTACACTACTAAAGTAGCGTGGCTCGGACATTATCAATTCGTCACCGGTTATGATGACGCTGCGGGCGAATTGATCGTTCAGGATACATGGAATGACGGTCCTAATTTTCGAATCGCTTATGAAGATTTTGTTTCAAACGAAGCGTGGCTCTCGTTCGATAATATTTTTATCGTTGTATATCAACCCGAGCGCGAAGCGGAATTATTGCGATTCCTCGGTCCCTATGCGGATGATGCTTGGGCGTCGAATCATGCTCGCGAAGTCGCCGAAGAGCGCGTTGCCGATTCTATAGGCATTGACCAATACTTCGCGTGGTTCGCCAAAGGGACAAGCCATGTGGCATTGTTCGAGTATGCCGACGCGGCGACGGCTTTCGATCAGGCATTTGCCATTTACAACGAATTAGGCAAAGACGACAAACAGCGTCCATACCGCATGATGTGGTATCAAACGGGTCCGTACAAGGCGTATTTCTATACGGGTCGTTATCAAGATGTGATTGACCTTGCCAACGTCACATTGACCGAGACGATCTCGAAACCGACGTTGGAAGAAAGCCTCTACTGGCGCGCACAGGCAAAATACATGATCGGCGACACCCCCGGTGCTATTGCCGATTACCGCGAAGCGCTGAGATTGCATCCCAAGTGGGGCGCGGCGATTCAGGCATTGCAAGATTTGGGCGTTCAACCGTAGCAGTTCGATAGTTGGTTAGTTAAATAGTTTGATAGTCAGGCAGTATGAAGTTGCCTCGCTAAACATTCAAGGAGGATTATGTCATGGCAAAGATTTCGCGTTTTGAAGATCTGCAAAGCTGGCAAAAGGACCGTCAACTCACGAACTTTGTGTATGACCTGACTGAGCATCCCAAATTCGCCAAAGACTTTCGGTTATGCGGTCAAATTTAAGACGCGGCTGGGTCGATCATGCACAACATTGCCGAGGGATTTGACTCGGGAACAAATCCCGAATTTATTCGCTTCCTCAAAATGGCGCGTCGCTCAGGAAACGAAGTACAATCCGAACTCTATCTTGCGCTTGATCGCAAATATATCAGTCAGGATGAATTGACTTTAGCCTACAACCTCGCAACAGAAACCAAGAAACTTATCAATGGTTTAATCGCCTATCTCCGAAAACCCAAACCACGAAACTGATAAACCACCTAACTACCCAACTATGAAACTTCTCCACTTTGCCGACGCGCACATAGACATGGCAAACTACGGACGCCATGACCCCGAAACGGGGCTGCCGCTCCGCGTATTAGATTTTCTCAAATCGCTGGACACTATCGTGGACGCGGCAATCGCAGAACGAGTGGACTTGGTCATCTTTGCGGGCGACGCATACAAAGATCGTTCTCCTGCGCCGACGTTCCAGCGCGAGTGGGGCAAACGCATCGTTCGGCTCTCGCAAGCGAAAATCCCGACGTTGCTGTTGGTCGGCAACCACGACCTTTCTCCAGCCGTCGGACGCGCCCACGCGATTCAAGAGTTCGACACTCTTCAAGTCCCGTTTATCAAAGTGTTGGATAAGCCGCAACTTTTGACGCCAAGCGATCTATGGGACTTGCCCGTTCAAGTGATCTGCATGCCGTGGATCACGCGTT
This sequence comes from Anaerolineaceae bacterium, assembly GCA_022181005.1. GTDB lineage: Bacteria > Chloroflexota > Anaerolineae > Anaerolineales > Villigracilaceae > Defluviilinea. The sequence goes on from BQMV01000073.1 coordinate 4,642, forward strand.
CGGGTTTGATGGCGAACCTCGAAATGAGCGCGGCAGAACCCGGCGAGATATTTTCGAATCTCGAATCTCGAATCTCTAGCCTCATCGAAGGTTACATCAACGAAGCGGATAAGACTCTGCCTCTCATTCTCACTGCTCACGCCTCCATCGAAGGCGCGATATTCGGCGCGGAGCGGATGGTGATGCTGGGCAGTGATCTCGTTCTGCCGACATCGCCGGTGAAAGATCCTCGCCTAGATTATGTCGCGA
>BQMV01000074.1 GCA_022181005.1 Anaerolineaceae bacterium
TGATGATACGGCGACCACCGAGATCTACACTCTTTCCCTACACGACGCTCTTCCGATCTAGGTGATCGTATCCCATGGGGCGTAGGCTTGCACGTCTTGCACGATGCCGGTTTCTTCAAAGTCGGTATTCGATGTGGCAGAGATGAATGTTTCGGAGGCGATCCACAATTGCGAATTATCGTTGAAATCGTAGCCGTGTAAAACTTCCACGTTGCCCAAACTCGTTTCGCCGACGACCTTTGCCCTGCCTTGATCTTTGAGCGCGGCGGTGAAGATCTCGCCGTAACTGATGGTATCCTCGCTGACGATGATCACGAGCGGGACGGTCTGTGAATTGTGAATTGATACGCCTTTCACATCCAGCGGACGCGACGAGTCGCGGCTGACGAATTTTCCGAGATGCCCGTTGGTGAACCATTCGAAGATCGGGTTCACTACTGAACTGCTTCCGCCGTTGTTCAAGCGCAAGTCGAGAATTAAACCGTCGAGGTCGCCGAAATCTTCCAACGCTTGCTTGATCTGCGGGGGCAAGGTTTCGTCGTAAAACGAAGGGATGAAAATGTATCCGATCTTGGACTCGTCCGAGGTTGGAATGAGGCGTTGCTCGATGATTAAGCTGCCTTTGATCGGAGCGCGGTACAACATCACGTCGCGCGGCGCTTCGTTTAACATTTGTACGGTCAACCGAACTGTGGAACATTGCGGACCGCGCACGCGACTCGCCGAGAATTCATCTACCTTGAGCGGAACGCCGTCTACGGCAATGATCTTATCGTGCGGCTGGATGCCCGCATGACGCGCCGGCGAATTTGGGAAGGTCGAGATCACCGTGAATGTTTGTCGTTCTACGCTGGGCTGAGAGTAGACGCCCACGCCGACATAATTATTTTCGCCGCGCAATTCGGCTTCGGAGGCTTCGGCTTCGGGCGGCGAAAGATAGTGCGAATGCTCGTCGCCCAACTCGACGATCATATTGTTCATTTCTACATAAAATTGTTCGGCGGACAAACTTGCTTCGATCTTGTCTCGATACTGCGCTTTGATCCCTTTCCAATCTTTTCCGCTGAAATCGGGATACACATACACGTTGTCTATGATGTCGGTCATACGCTCGAAGATCTTCAGTTGTTCGTCTTTTGAGATCTCAGCGATCGGCGCGATGGTTTGCGTGGGCGCAATTTGTTGCGGCGAGACTGTCGCCGGCGGAATCGAAACGCATTCCGGTGGAATGTATGCTGGGACGAGCGCGGGAGAGTTTGTCGCCCCGTTTGAAACAGGCGCGGTCATGGCAGCCGAGGGGGTCGCTATCGGCAGATTTGGATTGACCAATTGCGTTACGAAATTGCAAGCGAGCAACGATAAAACTAAAAGACCGTACGCGATTCGTTTTAACCATAAAGCGGTTCTACTTGTTTTCATTGTTTCATTTCCTTTATGCGAGCGAATAACTCAGCGAGCGGCTTGAGTTCGGAGACAGACACGGCAAGATTCTTCGTCCGTGTTTTATCATATTGAAACACGCGCGTTCCTTCTGACACAGGCTTGGCTTTATGAGCGAACTCTTCACGCGTCAAAAAACCGACGAGGAGAATTTCCATGCCGTACACTTGAATATTACTCCAATCCGATGCGTTGATGAAGTGAGATTCTTTCCGCTGGGAACAATAGACGCCGATTTGCGAGTTGAGCGGCGTTTTTGCGTGGAAGTGCGTCAGTGAGAAAAACTCATTAAGAATCTCGATCTGTCCGCGCGACGGAATTACCGCTTCTAGCGAATGCAACTCGCGCTTTTCGTCTTGCCCGTTCAATTCAAGCGTGAGCGCCCTCTCGCCTTCTGATTTCAAAACCAGAGTCCCAAGCGGATTCCACTGCGCGGGTCTGATCCATGCGTCTGGCATCGCGTGAATCAGATAATGCGATTGCCCCGCGCCGATGGCTTTCTTCAAATCTTCCCGCGACGCGGCAACGAGACCGGATAAAAACGCGAAGAGGTAAATGTCGCTGCCCAAATATCCCTCCGCCGCGTTGTGCTCCGAAGGGACAAGCGCGGGCGCGCTCAAAATAATTCTCGGATTGCGCTTCATCTCAGAGATTTGTTCGCGCCGCGAGATAAAGAACGATTGAATATTGCACCTTCGTCCGCCTAACGCAACGTCGTAACGATTTGGATCGGTAAACGGAGCCGCGCTTTTTATGTCGAAGGGAATGTTCTGTTCCGAAAGATAGCGTCGAAACGCCAACTCCACCGCCGCGCTGGCGACAACTCTCCGTAAGCGATCGTAGGGATTTCCGCCCATACGAGTATATGTATGAGATAACGACCTCAACGCGTACGCAATCCCAGCCTCGGTCAAGTCGTGGGCGTAAGGAAGGCGGATGAAATCGGAAGCGGCGATCATGACGATATTTTCTTGTGAAACGTTATGCGCAAGCGATCGATCGGTAAGAATAAATCTTATCCGATTTTTCCCGAATCGGCGTAACGAAATCGCGCGTATAGACGGTCGATCAAGGCGAGGGAGTCTGTGTCGGCGCGGTGTAATTAACTTTGCGCACGATCAGATCGGAGAATGTGATCGTGGTTGGCGTTTCGCCCGCCGAGCGCGCGAATACGCCGAAGCCTCCTTGTAGAATGCTTTTATCCATTACGCTGAATTGGAAGCGGTTATTGAGGAAGAAGCGCATCTCTGCGCCAGCCGCCCACACCCCAATTGTTGTCTGTCCCGGCGCGCCGAGCGGAGCGTCGCCGCTGAGGACCGCTTCAACGATAGTAAGTTTGACGCCGTTTACAATCCGTTCTACGTGGATCAAGCCGTTGCATGAGAGGACGAAGCGATAGAATGAATTTCCCATTGCGCGGAAAAGAACGCCATAAGTATCTTGGGCGCGGCAAAGACTGGCGCGCGCCGTAATTTCGGCGTAGAAATCTGTTGCGATGAAACTGCGCCGCAGGCTGGCAAGATAAAACCCCGGTTGCGCCACGATGGCGAGGCGGTTGCGGCTGACGGCGACGCTGCCCTGATCGGACATCGCAACATCCCACTGTGCGGCGTCGGAAAAGTCGTCGGCGAAGAGTATTTCACCTATGCCGAGATCCATGTGCGGCGCGACGGTTTGCGTCGCAAACGGGATTGGCGGGATGGGCGTGGCGGAGGGTGGAAACCAGACGATCGTCGCAGTAGGAAGCGGGCTTTCGGTAGGGGTAGGAGTTGCAGTAAGCGGAATCGTGTCGAGCGGTAGGCATGCCGTCGTAAGCGTGAATCCCACTAAAAAGAACAAGCGCAGAATTTTCATCGAATAGAAAAAGGGAAAATATTTTTAAGTGTTGTACAATATCGCTGTTCAAGATTTTAGCATACAAGGAGATTGTATGACTGCAACTAGGGTGTTGGTGACGGGCGCATGCGGCGAGATCGGGCAGGCGCTGATTCAAACGCTGGCGGCGCGGGGCGGGTATCACATTACAACGGCTGACCTTGCGCCGCTGCCGGAGAGCATCCGCTCCATGTCGGCGGAACATGCGCGAGGCGATCTGATTTACAAGATCAAAACATTTTATGATTACGACTTCGACGAGATCTATCATTTGGCGGCGTCGCTCTCCTCAAAAGCGGAAGCGTCTGGCGAAGACGCACACCGCATTAACGTGGAAGGCACCATGCAGCTGCTCATGCTTGCCGCATATCGGTCGGAGAAATATCAAAAATCGGTAAAGTTTATTTTTCCCAGCTCGATCGCCGCGTATGGTATGCAGAGCGTAAGCGTGAAATATACAGCGGGGCGGGTCAAGGAAAACGAATATAACGATCCGCACACGATGTACGGTTGCAATAAATTATATTGCGAAAAACTCGGCGCGTATTACAGCAACTATTTCGGTCAAAAACATTCGGATGAAAATCCGCCTCGCTTTTTAGACTTTCGAGCGATTCGATTCCCCGGCTTGATCTCCGCCTTCACGCTGCCCAGCGGCGGCACCAGCGATTACGGGCCGGAGATGCTCCATGCCGCCGCGCAAGGAAAACCCTATGCGTGTTTCGTGCGCGAAGACGCGCAAATTCCGTTTATGGCAATGCCCGATGCGATTCGGTCGCTGTTGATGTTGATGGATGCGCCGCGCGAAACGTTAACGCGCCAGACGTACAACGTCGCCGCTTTTGCATTGACCGCCGGCGAATTCCGCGAACGGGCGCTGAAAGCCTTCCCGAACGCGCAGATTACGTTTGAGCCAAGCCGGCGCCGGCAGGGAATTATCGATTCGTGGCCCCAAGATGTGGACGATGCGCTGGCGCGCAGCGATTGGAATTGGAAGCCTGAGTACGACGCCGACGCCTTCTTCGACGGATATTTTCTGCCGGAGATTAGAATGCGGTATAACGCATGATGCGCGAGGCGAGAATTACCTTGCCCCTGCATTAGGATATAATCCTGCCGATGCAAAATAGAAACATCCGTATCCTCGGCTTCTTGCTTCTTTTGATCTTTGTCGCTGGCGCGGTGTTTTCCGCGACGACGGCGAACGCAGCGCCCGGCGCGCAAGGATTCGTCACCGCCACGCCGGGTCCTGATGGGCGCATCATTTATATCGTCGCCGAAAACGATAACTGCGGGCAGGTGGCTCTTCTGCATGGGATCACCGTCCAGCAGTTGCGCGATCTCAATACGCGGCTTGACAAAGATTGCATGTTGACGCCTGGCCAGCAACTGGTTGTCGGACTCGTCGTTGTTGAGCCGACGCAGGGACCTACGCCCACGCCGCTCCCGCCTACGCCAACCAGATCGGAAGAGCACACGTCTGAACTCCAGTCACGTGGCCTTATC
>BQMV01000075.1 GCA_022181005.1 Anaerolineaceae bacterium
TCAACCCGTCAATGGCTGAGACGCCGGTCTGGATAAACTCGCTCGGTTGCGCGCGCATCGAAGGATTGATCGGCAAACCGTTGATGTCGAGCATTTGCTCCGGCGCGATAGGCGGACCGCCGTCAATGGGAACGCCGGCGCCATTGAGCGCGCGCCCCAACATGGAGAGTGAAACGCCCAGCCGCGCCACGTCGCCGGTGAAGCGCACGCGCGTCCGCTGGAGGTCTAAACCAGAAGTCCCAGTGAAGATACGCACCATACAACGCCGCTGGTCTACGTCGAGGACTTGCCCCAAACGCACTTCGCCGTCGGGTCCTTCGACCTCTACGATCTCGTTATAGGCGACGCCAGCGATGCGCTCAATGAAGACCAACGGTCCGCGGATCTGCGAGAGCGTGCGATATTCTGCGGTGAATAAGCGGGGAATAGAAACAGCCTTGAGCATTTAATTGACTCCCATCGTCGAGAACTCTTGCCGCGTGCGCGCCGCCAGTTCCTGAATATCTGCTTCAGCGGACTGCGCCGGGAATTCCTTCATGCGCGCGATCTGCGGGACGACTGACAGAGATAAAATGCGCTCAAGCCGAATATCAGATTCGAGCGCGGCTTGCGCCAAGCGGTGAAACTCCATGATCGTTTTCAGCATCCAATAAGATTTACCGATGGCGCAATAGCGATCTACTTCGTGGAAAGATGATTGTTGAAGAAAGTCTTCGCGCAGCATACGCGCCGTCGCCAGCATGGCGCGTTCGGGTTCCGCTAATGCGTCGGGACCTACCAGTTGAACGATCTCCAGCAATTCCACCTCGCGTTGCAACAATGCCATCGCCGCTTTGGTCAGGTCGTTCCAGTCATCCGCCGCTTCGCGCTCAAACCACTCTTTGAAATTATAGAGCGAGTAACTGTTCGTCCAATTGATGGCGGGGAAGTGGCGTCGGCGCGAAAGATTGTAGTCGAGCGCCCAAAATGTGCTTGCCACGCGCATCGAATTTTGAGTGACCGGCTCGCTGAAGTCGCCGCCGGGCGGCGAGACCGCGCCGACGATGGATACCGATCCGCTGCGCGCATCCGCCTCGGGCTTGTCGTCGCGACCCGCAAGACAATGGACTCTGCCAGCCCGCTCGTAAAATTCCGCCAAACGCGCCGCGAGATAAGCGGGATAACCCTCCTCGCCCGGCATTTCCTCCAGCCGCCCCGAGATTTCGCGCAACGCTTCGCCCCAGCGCGAGGTTGAGTCGGCGAGCATGAGCGCGTTGTAGCCCATGTCGCGATAATATTCCGCAATGGTAATACCGGTGTAAATGCTTGCTTCACGCGCCGCTACCGGCATGTTTGATGTGTTCGCGATCAAGACTGTGCGTTCCATCAGTTTCGCGCCGGTGCGCGGGTCTTCAAGTTTGGGGAATTCTTCCAACACTTCGGTCATTTCATTGCCGCGTTCGCCGCAACCTACATACACCACTACATCGGCTTCCGCCCAGCGCGCAAGGCTGTGCTCTGTGATGGTTTTTCCAGTGCCGAATCCGCCGGGGATGATGGCGGAGCCGCCTTTCGCGATCGGAAAGAACGCATCAATAATACGCGTGCCGGTCATCATCGGTTCAGTGGGGGCGAGTCGCGTCCATACCGGCCGCGGTTGACGGACGGGCCAACGCTGCGTCAGCGTCACTTCGAGCTCGTTTCCCTCTTCCGACTTGACGATCGCTGCGATCTCGTCAACGGCGAACTCGCCTTCGCGAATCTGCACGATGCGCCCGCGTTGGTTAGGCGGCATCATAATACGATGCTCAATCGTCTGCGATTCGTTCACTGCGCCTATAATATCGCCGGGCTCCACGAGGTCGCCTTCCGCTGCGCGCGGAGTAAAATGCCAGCGCTTCTCGAGCGGAAGCGGCGAGGCTTGCACGCCGCGTTCAATAAACCCGTCGCCGTATTGCGCTAATAGATTCAACGGTCTTTGCAAGCCGTCGTATACCTGACCTAATAAGCCGGGTCCCAACTGCGCCGCCAATGGATAGCCTGTGTTGCTGACCGGCTCCCCGATGCGAATGCCGGACGTATCTTCATACACCTGAATCGTCGTCAAGCCTTCTGAAAGGCGGATGACCTCGCCGACCAGACCCGCCTCGCCCACAAGCGCCACATCGTATAAGCGGACGTTTTCCAGCCCCGAAGCGCGGACGACGGGTCCTGCAATGCGAACGATCCGTCCGCTCGCGTGTTGAGATTTATTCATCGTTTTCGCCTTTCCCTTTAAACGTGATATGCGCGCCGATCGCCTGGCGAATAAGCGCGGCGATGCGACTCTTCTGCGAGGCTTCCTCGCCCAGAGATTTGCCGCCGGGGATGACGATATACGGCAATTTCTCGGCAGACTCCAGCCGTTTGACAATCGCTTCGTCCATGCGCTCAAATAAGCCGTCGTCTATCGCCAGCAATCCGGCTTCGCCGTCGCCGATCCATTTTTCGATCAACTCTTGCGCGCTTTCCACATCATCTACGCCGTATGCGTCTACGCCGGCGAGATGGAACCCGGGCGTCAGCGAGGGACGCGTGATAACGAATAATTGAGTCATAACGCTAATTCTAATTCTGCGACGATCGCTTCCGCCCGCAGATCGAGATTTAACCCGTTCGCGATCCAACGAAGATTATTGATCTCATTCGTTTTTAACGCGATAAACCCCAGCGGCACGCCGATCCCCAACGGGTCGCGGACGATTTGTGCGGCGAGCCATTTCAGTTGATGCAATTGCAGCGCGCGCTCAAAATCGCTCAGCCTGCGCGAGAGGGCGTACGCCTTTAAACCAGCGCGTAAGGCGGGAGCGAGCGCGCCCTGCGCCAACGTCTCTACCGCCGGCGGAACTTGATCTTGCCGCGCCGCGTTCTCAAGCGCCTTCAGCGGGATATGACTCGGTTGGATGAACAACTGTGCGACTTCGCCGCCTGCCAGCTTCTCGCGCAACCGTTCGCGCTCGGCAGGGAACTGCGCGAAACGCAGCGCGGTCAAAATATTGAAAATACTCGCTTCCAAAACGAGCGCGCCGCTCAACGCTTCAGGCGAGTTTGATTCGTTCTTCAGCGTCTTCGCCGCTTCTGTAAAGCGCCACTGATCGAGCGCAAGTTCCAACGCAAAGATATTTTCCGCAGAAAATTGCGCCTGCGCTCTCAGCAAAGGCGCGGCAAAAGGCAAACTCATACTCGCCAGCGAGTCAATCGCCTCGCGCGGGTTATTTGATCGCGCCAATTGATCGAGCAAATTTGCGTCGAGATCGCCGATAGGAAGCAGAATCGAAAGGATATCCGCCGTGGAAGTTTTGTTTGATAGTCCGCGTAAGATCGCTTTGAGATTATGAACGTCATACGCCCACAAGAAAAGCGCGATCAACCGTTGCGCGTCTTCTTTGTAGAAACCGCGCAATTTTCCTATCATAGCGATCAGATCGTCCCGCAGCGCGATGTTGATACATGCGATCCCGGTTGCATGCGTCAGTGCGGCTTCGATTGGCTTTTGATAGGTCGTGCGCGTTAGCGCGGCGATCAGCCCTGGTAACGCGCCGGCGCCGGCGAGCGACTCTAACTCGCGACGCGAGAACAGACGCGACCTCATTGCGCGCAGGCGAGCGTTGCCGTAGTCGTAGTCAGCGGACATCTATGCCCCGTTTCCGCCCGGTCATTCCCGTTCAAACCGCGCCGCGAGCCGTCCGCGCAAAAAGGGCGTTGCGCGTTTAAGCCGCGCTTCCAGCGTATTGTTGACCGATATTTTGCCGTCTACGCTTTTGATGATTATGCCGCCCCAACAATTCAACGTAAACGCGGAAGCGATTCTCAATCCCTGCTCGCTCAGGAAGCCCTCGACCAGCGCTTGATCGCGCGGATCGGCTTCCAACTGGAAGCTTTCTTTACCCTCCGGAACCAGCTCGTTCAGCGCTTCGCGGATCAGGGCGCGCAATACGCCGGGGTAGCGCGCATCCGTTCGAATATCGGTAAGACGCGTTTCCGTTTCAGCCAGAGCGGCGTCAAGCCAACCTTCTTTCGTCTTGCCGACGATTTTCAGCGAATCCAGGCGCGCCTGATGTAAAATGCGCGCGCATTTTGCAACGCCGGGCGCAGTTGCGCGTTCGGCGGCTTCCGCTTCGATCCGGCTTGCGTCAGCGCGCGCCTTTGCAAGGAGATCGTGCGCTGCGTCGCGCGCGCGATCTTCGACCTCGCGTACTTGCTCCCGCCCCGCTTCGCGGATCTGCTCCAAAATGGCGGGTAGACTCATGCTAACCGCCGAGGAGCAGAAGCATTGCCACAACGGCGAATCCGAGAATTACCATCGTTTCGGGGATAGCGATGAGCAGAATGATCGCGCCGAGCGCTTCTGGCTTTTCAGCGATCACGCCCGCCCCCGCCGAGCCGATGCGTCCTTGCGCTAACCCGGTGCCGATGGCGGCAAGCCCGATCGCCAGCCCGGCGCCGATTGCGACGAGCCCCGTTCCGATTGAAGTGAGGTCAATTTCCATGCGCTTCTCCTTTGGTTAATGATGAATTCAAGAAAATCCTATAAGCGGCTCTTAAAAGGCTCGTAACGCCGCCCTCCGCCTTCGTAGAACTTACGAAAGAACTCGACATAATGCAAACGCAAACCGTGAATAGTGGGGCTGAACATGCCGAGCGTTAAGTTCAACGCGTGAATCAAAACAGCGAGGATAACGCCTACGACGACATTGCCGACCAAGCCCGCCATTTCGTTCGC
>BQMV01000076.1 GCA_022181005.1 Anaerolineaceae bacterium
GATCTGTCATTGAGATTGTCCGGCGCGCAGATGCGAATCTGTTGCAAGCCGCCTGTCCGCTCATGTATGACGATATGATTTGCGAACGAGGAGACGCCCTCGACCAGCGTATCTTCGCGATGAGGGATGAGCGTTACCCAGTTCTCTTTGCCGGGCTTTTCGACCGGCGCAAGGCTGACCTTGAAGTTTTTAGCGTTATCGTTATTGCAGATGAAGAAATTCCCTTGATGATGCGCGGCATAATATTCCAAGCCCGTGATGCGCGGTTGTAGGACGCGTAATTCGCTGGCGGGTTGGTCGGCGTCAAGAAAGCGCGCTTCGCGCGTCGTTGTGTTGGCGTGCTGGGTCATCAGATATTTTTCGTCGCGCGTTTTATAAATCCACAAAAAGAAAGTCTCGTCGGTTTCATGGAAGAGCAGCGCGTCGGCGGCGGGATCGGTCCCGACCTTGTGACAGAATAGTTGATGCGGGCGCAACGCGGCGTCGAGCGTGACGTAGAAAATGTGCTGATTGTCGTTTGCCCATTCCACACCGCCCAATTCGTAGGCGCTGCCGGAGACATTCGGAATCGTTTCGGGGTATTCTTTTCCGCTGGTCAGGTCGCGAATATGAATAGTGAATGCTTCGTTCCCCTCGAAGTCAAGCGCGTAGGCGAGTTTGCTTCCATCCGGGCTGACGCTGACCGCGCCAACGCTGCAAAATAATTTTCCCTCGCCTAGCGCGTTTTGGTCGAGCAGAATTTCTTCCGGGTTGTCCAGCGACTCTTTTTTGCGGCAGTAGATGGGGTATTGCTTGCCTGCTTCGGTACGGACGTAATGCCAATACGCGCCGTGCTTCTCCGGAACGCTCGAATCGGTTTCCTGAATCCGTTCCTTCATCTCGGCAAAGAGCGCGTCTTGCAATGGCTGCGTGTGACGCATCGTCTTTTCAAGGTGATCCATGTGTGCGGCGAGGAATTGCAGCGTTTCGGGATCTTCGCGCTGGCGCAGCCAAAAGTAATCGTCGGTGCGAGTTTCGCCGTGTTGAGCGATGGCGTGAGGTCGTTTAGGGGCTACAGGGTAGGATGGCATGAGACTTTCTCGATGAACTTGAATCTCCTTTCCTGTGAGGAAAGGGTCGGGGGCTTTGTGAAACAATGTAAAATTCTATCATGCCTCGACGGCGTATTTTCTCGCAACGAAAAAGCGCGGCGCGCTTCCGACTTCCGATCGGATTAATCCTTTTGGCGCTCACAGTGGTTTTGTGCCTGATCATTCCTACGAATCCTCTGGATAACTCGATTGTTGACCTGCCGGGGCGCAAACTGCCCACGCTGTTGCCGACGCGCACCGCCCTGCCAGCCCCTACCAAACCGCATATCGGGCGCATTATCTTTACCTGCACGAGGGGCGACTTTAACCAATTATGTTGGATTAACGCCGACGGGTCGGGCTACCAGCAGTTGACAAGCACCGAAGCGCATAACTATTATCCGGTCTTTTCGCCGCGCGGCGGCTCGATCGTATATGCGTCTAACCAGAACGGGGGAGCGTTCGATCTTTTCCTCTTTATTTTTGAAGGAACGCGGCTGTTTCGCCTGACGAATTTTATCGGCAATGTGATTTCGCCGAGTTTTTCGCCGGATGGAACGCGCATCTTGTTTGCCAATCGCGCCGGCGAAGGGCCGACTTCTTTGTGGACGATAGACAACACCGGCAATAACCCAGACCTACTTTATGCGGGGTTAAATTCCATCGTCGCCGCCGATTGGTCGCCGGACGGGAAGACAATCGCTTTTGTTATGGCAGTAGACCGACCGGGCGCGTACGAAGTTTTTCTAATGGACGCGGATTCGTCCAATGTGCGGCAGTTGACGCGCGGCTTGATTGGAATTGGCGGCAGCGTGGACTGGTCGCCTGACGGCGCGTACTTGCTGATTCATGCGGGACCCGAGGGCGACAAGAATATTTTCCGCATTGACGTTGCCGTGCAAACTGCAACGCAATTGACTAACGGAGGCAACAACGCGTCTGCAACGTATTCCTATGACGGCCAGTGGATCGCTTTCAATTCGTTGCGAAATAACGGTCAGGCTGATATATTTATCATGCGTCCGGATGGCGCGGAGATCCGGCAGGTAACCTCAGACTCCGAGCCTGACTGGCAGCCGCAATGGGAGCCGTAAGAGTCGCGCTGGAAAACGCTAACGCGCACGCTGACAAAGGTGATTCATGAAACGCTTCGTTATTATTAATATCGTTGCCGCTCTGCTGGCGGGGTGCGGCGCGCTTCCCGACCTATCTTCTCTATTAGCGCCGACAGTGGTGGCTAATGCGCCCGCGTCCACTTCGACGCCCTTCGCCTTGCCTGCCACGTTTACGCCCGACCTATTTGTAATTAATACGGCAGAACCGACGACAGCCGCCGGCACAGCGGCGCCTTTAATTCCCAGCGCGAAACCGCCCACTGCCACGCCGTCAGTCCGCCCGACCATCACGTTGGAGCCGGTGGATATCACGTTATTTACGCCTTCTCCACAGTTGTTCGGTTATACGCGGCTTTCTACCAATCAATTAATCTGGGGCTATAACTGCGACGGCGACCGCTCGATTAAATTTACTGTGAACGCCGTTCCGACCACAGGATTAAAGTACGTCCTTCTGTACGCTCGTTTGCAAGATAAATATAGCGCGCGCCGCTCCGATTGGGGGTTGGGCGCCATGATGAACGATAACGACCTTGGAACGTATTTCTACACGCTCTACGTGGATCAGATCGCTAACTATGAAGAATACGAAGACGCCTGGCTGCAGTATCAATTTGTCGGCTCGACGGCTGGATTGAGAGTTTTAGGGCGTTCGGTTGTTTCACGAAATGAAATCTCGCTCACCAGTTGCCGCGCGATTAACCGCTGACGGCGCCGGCAAAGGACATTCCATGAAAAAATTTATTCAAGCCGCGCTGATCGCCGCCGTATTATTAAGCGGATGCTCTGGGTTGACGCCGCTTCTCGATCTGGTCGCTACTCATACGCCTTCGCTCCCGCCTGAAACGTTCACGCCCCCGCCGACGGTGACGTTAATCCCCACGCGCGATCTGTTCGCTATGGCGACTCCGACTCGCACAACCTACACGCCTGCGAGGACGCCGCTCGCGCCCGATGATCCGACTGAAACGCCGACCATGTTCTTTCCGTTGGATCCGTTGACCTTAACGCCCGTCAAACTTGGCTTTCTGATGATCCTATTGTCCTCGTACACCTTATATTACAACACGGGTCCTTGTTCGCCGCGCATTGTGACGTTTAATATCGCTCTGCAAGACGCGAGAACGACCGATTACCTCTTGCTGTTTATGCGTCCACGCGAGAAATCGGATACGATGTTGCTGGGCGAGTGGAGTTCGCTCCAATTGGACAAGAACGAAGACAATACCTTTTCGTACGATGTGAGCGCAGTTAACGTCCGAAAATACTACTGGTTTCGAGATGCGTGGATCGAATATCAACTGATTGCCTACGATAAGAAAGGCAATGAACTTTTCCGCAGCGATATCTTTAATCAGAGCTTGTCGCTTGTAATGTGCCGATCGCTTGTGCCGTGAATATTTCCGCTGAATTACTCTCGTTTCTTCGCGGCGCGTCCAGGGTAGTTGTGTTGACCGGCGCCGGCGCTTCGCAAGAGAGCGGGCTTCGCACCTTTCGCGATTCTCAAATAGGTTTGTGGGCGCAGTATAGACCCGAGGAGTTAGCCTCGCCCGAAGCCTTTGCCCGCGATCCCAAACTTGTATGGGATTGGTACGCATGGCGGCGCGAAGCGCTCAAAGGCGCGCGTCCCAACCCCGGGCATTACGCGCTGGCAGAGATCGAAAAGAATACTCCTGAATTCACGCTGATCACCCAAAATGTGGACGGCTTGCACCGTATGGCGGGAAGTCGAAACATCCTCGAGTTACATGGCAACTTGCAGCGCGTTCGCTGCGCAGATTGTTCTTCAGTCGCAGATGTATGGGACGAGGATGCAGAATCGACTCCGCGTTGCGCGAAATGCGGCGGCAGGTTGCGCCCGGACGTCGTCTGGTTTGGCGAATCGTTGCCGCTGGATCAACTCGAAAAAGCGGTGAAGGCGACACGCGCGTGCGACCTCTATTTTTCGATTGGCACATCGGGCGTTGTCCAACCTGCCGCGTCGTTGGCGCGCGCCGCAAAAAGCATAGGAGCGATTTTGGTGGAAATTAACGCCGAGCCGACGCCCTTGACCCCCGCAGTTGACTTCTTTTTCGAGGGAAAATCCGGCGAAATCTTGCCAGCGTTGGCGCAAGCCGCATGGGGTTAAGCGGGGAGCCGCAATACTGCGCCGCTGCGAGCAGGGATGGAGAAATGCAGGCGTTCGTTGAGCGTTATGCCGTCCGCTTGTCCGAAAACGATGCGCGGAGTTTTCTTCGCATCGTAATTAACGTGGATCGGCTGTTTTTCGTCGGAGACGTTTAGCGCCACAATGAATGTTTTCCCTTCGTACGCGCGCGAATAAGCGTAAACGCCGTTTGCCGACCACAGTCGCTTTGTATCGCCGCGTCTAAAGGCCGGATTCTTCTTTCCCAACGCGATGATCCCTTTGAAATAACCTTGCAAGTCTATATCCCATTTATGTTCATCCCACGGAAACCCTCTTCGGCCATCGTGGTCGCTTTCGCCACCAAGACCGCTCTCGTC
>BQMV01000077.1 GCA_022181005.1 Anaerolineaceae bacterium
GTGTACTCTTCCGATCTGGGACTTCTGGTTTAGACCTCCAGCGGACGCGCGTGCGCTTCACCGGCGACGTGGCGCGGCTGGGCGTTTCACTCTCCATGTTGGGGCGCGCGCTCAATGGCGCCGGCGTTCCCATTGACGGCGGTCCGCCTATCGCGCCGGAGCAAATGCTCGACATCAACGGTTTGCCGATCAATCCTTCGATGCGCGCGCAACCGAGCGAGTTTATCCAGACCGGCGTCTCAGCCATTGACGGGTTGAACACGCTGACGCGCGGACAGAAGCTGCCGATCTTCTCCGGCGCCGGCTTGCCCGCCAACGAACTCGCCGCGCAGATCGCCTCGCACGCCTCCATGACCGGAAGCGGCGGCGATGAGCCTTTCGCGGTCATCTTTGCCGCCATCGGAATCACTCAGCGCGAAACCTCGTTCTTCATGGATCAATTCCGCGCCAGCGATACGATGGATAGCACGCTGTTGTTCATCAACCGCGCCGACGACCCTTCCATTGAACGCATCCTCACGCCGCGCGCCGCGTTCACCGCCGCGGAATATCTGGCGTTCACGCACAATCGGCATGTGCTGGTCATCCTCACAGATATGACCAACTACTGCGAAGCGTTGCGCGAGATCGCTGCCGCCAGCGAGGAAGTGCCGGGGCGACGCGGCTACCCGGGCTATATGTACTCCGACCTTTCGAGTCTCTACGAACGCTCCGGGCGCATCCGCGGAAAGTCCGGTTCGGTGACGCAGCTTATCATCCTGACCATGCCCGACGACGATATCACGCATCCCATCCCCGATCTGACCGGCTATATCACCGAAGGACAGATCGCGTTGAATCGCGACCTGCATCGCAAGGGAATTTATCCGCCGATTGACGTGCTCCCTTCGCTTTCACGGCTGATGAACGCAGGCATTGGCGAGCGTAAAACGCGCGCCGATCATCGCTCCCTCGCAGATCAGTTATACGCGTTTTACGCCGAAGGGCGCGATCTACGCCGGCTTGTGGCAATCATCGGCGAAGCGGCGCTTTCTATCGAAGATCGCCGCGTGTTAGAGTTTACTAATCGTTTCGAGGAGACATTCGTCGGGCAGGGAACTTCCAGCCGCGAGATCGCCCAAACGCTAGATGCGGCATGGGAGTTGCTGGCGGCTATGCCGCCCGACCTGCTCAAGCGTATCCCGCGTGAATTCATCGAACGGTATCATAAAAAATCATGAGCAATATCTCCGTCACCCGCATGGAGTTACTCGCCCGTGAAGCGCAGACAACGCTTGCGAAACAGGGGCGCGATCTGCTGGAACAAAAGCGCGCTGCATTGATGAAAGAATTCATGCGCGTCGCAAGCGCGGCATACGAACGTTCAGACGCGTTGCAAGAATCGGCGGCGGAAGCGAGCCGGGCGTTGGCGCGCGCCGAAGCGCTGGCAGGCGCCGAAGCGCTCCGCTCCGCTGGGCTGGCGTCGCGAGGCGGATTCAACCTCGAAGTTTCGACCAGCAATGTAATGGGAGTGCGCGTTCCGCACATTGAGCAAAAGAGTCCCTCGCGTTCGTTTTTGGAACGCGGCTATTCCATTGTAGGGATGTCGACCAGCGTAGACGAAGCCGTAGCGGCGTTTGAACGGGAAGTGAAAGACATCATCCATCTGGCGGATACCACCCTGCGCCTCATACGGCTCGGCGACGAGATCCGCCGCACATCGCGACGACTCAATGCGCTCGACCACAATTTAATTCCGCGTTTGCAATCGGAACAGCGCTTCATCGAAACCGCGCTGGGAGAGCGCGAACGCGCCGATCATTTTCGAATGAAATTAGTGAAGCGAGCGCTGGAGCAAAAACGGGGAGAGTGACGAACGTTCTTTAGCGCTCGTCAAACAACCCCTTCAAGATGCGCGCCTGCCTATTGATCCACGAAAACTGTTCCACATTTTTCTTTGCTTGCGCCGCCAAGGCGAGGCGCCGCGCATCGTCGGCAAGTAGAGGTTGCAGCGCGGCGGTCCACGCGGAGGCATCCTCCGGCGGCGCAAAAACGGCGGACGAATCGTCCAGTATCTCGCGAACCACAGGCAGATCGCTCGTTAAAATAGCGCGTCCCGCCGCCATATATTCGAACATTTTCATCGGGCTGGCGACAGCCGCAGACGACGCCTCTCCGCTGGAGCCGAGGATGGAGCGTCCATAGGGCATCAACAAAACATCGGCGGCGGCAAGGTAACGCGGCAATTCGATGTTGGGAACGAAACCGACAAAACTGACGTTGGATAACCGCGACGCCTTTCGCTTCCACTCTTCAACGTCGGAAGCGCGTCCGCCTACCCAGATAAAATGCGCGCGCGTCAACGTTTCGGCTAACGCGAGGAACAAATCAGCGCCGCGTCCTGCGTAGAGATGACCCGCGCAAAGAACGGTCGGAGCTTCGCGAAAGCCGAGGGATTGCCGCGCTGTCGCTGGGTCGGGCAACGAAACGAAGCGCTCAAGTTCGACGCCGTTCGGCGCGATGACAAATTCATCGGCGCGAAGATTCATCTTGAAGTTGCGTTTAAGCAGCAAGCGTAAAGCGTCGGTGATGCAAGCAATGCGCTTCTTGCCGGGGAGAAGCGCTAACGCGCGATGCCAAAGGGGACCGAAGCGCCCCGTCGGCTGGAGATGCGCTTCGAAAACAGCGGGGATCTTCGCAAGCAGGCTAAACACGGCGGATTGTGGGAACCATGTATAGATCAGGTCGGGTTTGAGTTGCAGCGCGCGGCGAACGGAATGGAGCGTGAACAGACGGCGCGAGGAATCGGAAAGCCACTCGATAGGGAAGGATGCAGCAATGCCGTAATACGACTGCAGATTCTCAAGATTCGGCTGGCGGCGCCCGGGAACGATAAGGACAACGTCGTGACCGAGTTGCGTCAGCGCATTGCACGCTTTCATAACTTGAATGCTGTTGGCGGTATCGGAAGGAACGGCTGAGCCTGCGATCGCGATAATTTTCATGACATTGACGCTTGACGTTGATTGATATCGGAAAGTCCAAAAACGATATTGATCAGGATGGAAACGGCGAGATAAGCGGAAAAGATTCCTGCTGCGACGAGATGCCCGCCTGAAGGGACGAGGAGAACGATGAGCAGGAGTTCGATCGCGCCCGTTGTCGCCGCGACGACGAGCGGAATATTGGGATGTCCTAGCGCCAGCAACAGAGGGCGATTCCAGTTAGCGGCATTGGCAATTCCATAACCGATAAGCAGGATCAGCGCGCATACGATAACGGGCGCCGCTTCCACTTTGTAGGCGAATGGGATGAAGAACCAGCCGAGCGTCGCCAGCCCCGCGCCTGCCAGCAAGGTCCAACCGCCGCCAATCAAACTGACCTGCTTCAACAGGCGGCGCGTAGCGTCCCACTGCTTCTGCGCGATGGTTTTCGTGATCTCCGCATAAGTGGGCCAGATAAACGGCTCGATGGGCAACATGACCAAATTGATAAGGCTTGTCGCTAAGCGAAAATATCCCAGCGCGACATCGGAGACGAAGTAGTTAATGTAAAGAGGAATATTATCGCGCGTGAACAAATTCACCGTGCCGTTGATGTTTGTAGTAACGGCAAAATGCGCGATGGATTTCCAATCGGAGAGCAGACTGAACGGAGCACGCATCCAACCGCGCCCCAGTTTGCGATTTAACGCCTCTACCGCGGAGAAGGTCACAACCAACGCCGCTAACGTCTTGCCGATAAGATAGGCGACTAACACCTCGAACAAACCCCGCTTCATCCAGAACGCCAGACCGACGATTGAAATCGTAGCGACGCTTTGCAGTAAAGTGGCGAACGCTACGCGTTTAAATTTATCGGTAGATTGTAAAACTCCGCTGGAAGTCTCATAGACGAGATTGGCAAGCAGGAAGAGCCCGTAGAAACGATAATAACCGACCAGCGCCGCATCGTGCGCATACCATGCCGAAAGGAAAAAAAGAACGAGATACGCCAAAACAGAAGTGACGATCTCTCCAACGCCGATCCATTTGGCGAGTGCGGCGGCGCGGAGTTTATCGTCTTTTGTCAACGCCTCGCCGAGATATTTCACCATCACTTCGCTCATGCGGAAAGACAACAGGCGATTCACGTTCGAAGCGAACAGCATAACGGCGGTCAACGCGCCGAAGCGTTCGATTCCCAGCAGGCGCACGATCAGAATCCCCTGTAGGAATCCCAACGCGGCGGAAACAAAAGTGGACGAAAAAAGATATCCGCTATTGCGCAAGACGCGGACGAGGAGGGCGTCTAATTTCAGTTTAGAAAGAAGCGAAGTCACGGGTAGATTATAAAGGAGTCGTTAAGCGTTAACGCCGCTTATTACGGCGTGAGAATATCTTTCGCCCACTCGCGTTCGGCGTTGTACCATTCCACAAGTTTCGTCACGCCTGCGCGCATGTCGAACTGCGGCTCCCAGCCAAGCAGTTCGCCCGCCTTCGTCACATCGGCTTGATTCGTGAACATATCCGCCGGGTTGGGCGGACCGTATTGCACAACCGCTTTTTTGCCGATCACATCTTCCATGATTTGAATTAACTCATTGATCGTGACGACCTCATGCCCGCCGATGTTGATGATCTCGAAGCCCAGCGGCTTCAAGGCAAGGATCGTGCCGCGCGCGATGTCGTCAATGTATGTGAAGCCGCGCGATTGCGTCCCGTCGCCGTTCACG
>BQMV01000078.1 GCA_022181005.1 Anaerolineaceae bacterium
TTGTGTTTGTTTTAACGATACGGCGACCACCGAGATCTACACTCTTTCCCTACACGACGCTCTTCCGAGCACACAGGGGACGTATCCATTGAGCGCGCCGCCCGCTCAGAGGTTGATTAATATTTCGCCGTTCCCATTGTCCAATCTGTAATTACCAATTACACTTCTAGCGATGGCGGACTTCTTCGATAACATCTTCTTCATTTTTCAGCGTCTCAATTGGCTGAGCGCTCTGGATATTCTGCTAGTCGCGCTGATCTTTTTCGTACTTTTGTACACTCTGCGCGACACGCAAGCGATGGTTTTGGTGCGCGGCGCGATTTTTCTAGTCATCGCGCTCATCTTGCTCACTTCCCTATTCGATCTGCCGGCATTTTCATGGTTGGTGCAAAGTACGCTGCCTGCGCTGCTGTTAGCCATTCCCGTCATCTTCGCCCCAGAGATTCGACGCGCGCTCGAAAGGCTGGGACGCGCAGGGACATTTGTCACCGGCGCGAGCGCGATCGCACAAACGGAAAATTTGAAAGTAGTTCACGCTATCGTTGAAGCCTCCAGGCGGCTTTCAGCGCGACAACACGGCGCATTAATCGTAATGCAACGCAACGACAACCTTAGCCAATATGCCGAGACGGGAGTCTCGCTTTACGCGCAGGTCACGCCGGAACTGCTCTTACAGATCTTCTACCCCGATACGCCGCTGCACGATGGAGCGGCGCTCATCGCCGGCGGACAGATCATCGCGGCGGCGTGCGTTATGCCGCTTTCAGCGAGCGGCATCCTCAATCGCAGCCCCGAACGCCAAATGGGGCTGCGGCATCGCGCCGCGCTAGGAATCTCAGAGGCAAGCGATGCGGTAAGCGTCGTTGTTTCCGAGCAGAGCGGTTCGATCTCGATTTCGCACGCAGGACGCATGATCCGCCGCATTGATCCCGAACGACTCGAAAATATCCTCATTGCGTTTTATAGAACGACCGACAAAACGCCTCGCAAGGATTGGCTGCGACGGCTGTTCCACAATCCATTTAGAAAGGATCGGTAACTCGAAAGGCTCGAGATTTCCATTATAACGATAGATATGCGTTGGCTGATCTCTAACCTTAGCACATTTCTTCTCGCGTTGATCCTTGCCCTTGCCGTTTGGATCTCCGCCGTCACCGCCGCCAACCCGGACGAAGTTCGCGCGCCGATTAAAGTTCCGCTCGAAATTATCGGGCAAGACCCGGCGCTCATCGTCACCAGCGCGCTGCCTGCGAACATTGAAGTGACGCTTCGCGCGCCGCGCTCGGTCTGGGAACAGTTGACCGTCCAAGAGAAGCCGGTCCGCGCCATCGTAGACTTGTCAAATCTGAGTAGCGGAGAGCATCAGATTGATATTCGCGTACAAATCTCCGTTCGACCGACACAAATTGTCCTAACCGATCCTACCTCCATCATCGTAACCTTAGAACGGCTCGCCTCTCTAACGCTCCCGATTGACCTGTCATTGCAAGGCGAACCCGCCATCGGATTCCAAGCCGGCACGCCGAGACTGGACGCGCAAACCGTCGTCGTCTCAGGACCCGAATCACTGCTCAATAAAGCGGAGCGGGCGCGGGTTCTCGTCAACTTTGGCGGCGCGCGTGAAAGCATAGATCAAGCCATTCCCATTAAAATTTTAGACGGTCAAAACGCAACGCTGAACGGACTAACAATCACCCCCGAAAATGTCGTTGTGCAAATCCCCGTCAGCCAGCAAGGCGGGTTTCGCGATGTGGCGGTCAAGGTCGTCGTCAACGGGCAGGTATCCGCCGGTTACCGTCTGGAGAATATTTCAGTCTTTCCGCCAATTATCACGGTCTTCGCTTCAAACCCAGAACTTGTACGCGCCTTGCCCGGCGTGATCGAAACGCAACCGCTCAACCTGCAAGACGCTAAAGAGGATATTTCGACGCGTTTGGCATTAAATCTGCCGACGGATATCACTATTGTCGGATCGCAAACCGTGGAAGTCAAAGTGGACGTTTCGCCCATTCAAACCAGCGTCACGCTGTCTAATCAACCCGTTGAAGTGGTCGGATTGCCGCCCGGTTGGAACGCGGTCGTAGCGCCTCAGACCGTAGACGTGATCGTCTCGGGCCCGCTGCCGTTGCTCGACGCGCTGACGCCGCAAGACGTTATTATCAAAGTGGATGTAAGCAAACTGCAAGCGGGAACGTATCAATTAACGCCTTTGGTGAATGTGTTGATCGAAAAGATCGTTATCGAATCGATCTTACCAAGCGCCATTGAGGTCACGCTCTACCCGCCCGGCGCGCCGATCCCGACGCCATAACCTGAAAGAATTTAAACGAACTATGACCAGACCCATCGTCGCCCTCGTCGGCAGACCCAACGTAGGAAAATCAACTTTATTCAACCGTCTCGTCGGCGAACGCATGGCGATCGTAGACGACACGCCCGGCACCACGCGCGACCGTCTCTTCGGCGAAGCGGAATGGAACGGACGCGCTTTCCACGTCATTGACACCGGCGGCATCGATCCCACGCACGGCGGGAAAACTCCGCTCTCTATTGGGTCGGCAGATTTTATCGCTGAGATCAAAGCGCAAGCGCACACAGCCATCAGCGAAGCGGATGTCGTGCTGTTTATCGCCGACGGTCAAGCCGGCGTAACCGCGCCGGATATCGAAGTGGCGAACATTTTACGGCGTTCGCAAAAGAAGATGAAAGACGGTTCATTCTTCCCGCCGATCATCCTCGTCGTCAATAAATGCGAAGCGCGAGAGACGCGGGAAGCGGCGAGTCAATTCTATGAACTGGCGCTGGGCGATCCGCACCCGGTCTCCGCCGTGCATGGAAGCGACACCGGCGACCTGCTCGACGCGCTGGTCGCCATCTTCCCCGCAGAGAAAGCGATAGAAGAAGATGAGAGCGTCAAAATCGCCATCGTCGGCAAGCCGAATGCGGGGAAATCAAGCCTATTGAATCGTTTGGTTGGCGAGGAACGCGCTATCGTCAGCCCTATTCCCGGCACAACGCGCGACGCTACCGACACGAGGATCAAAGTGAACGGACTCGACGTGACGTTGATTGATACGGCGGGCATCCGCCGACGCGGACGAATCGAGCCGGGCGTAGAACAGTTCAGCGTGCTGCGCTCCTTTAAAGCCATCGAACGCGCCGACGTCGCGCTGCTGATGATTGACGCGACGACGGGCATCACCGCGCAAGATGCGCACATCGCAGGGTTCATCCTCGAACAATGGAAGTCGTGCGTGGTAGTCGTTAATAAGTGGGACGCCGTAGAGAAAGACTCATACACAATGGACGAACATACGCGTAAGATCCGTTCCGATTTGAATTTTATGGATTATGTTCCGCTGTTGTTCATCTCCGCCAAGACCGGTCAGCGTGTGGATACCGTTTTACCGATGGCGTTGCGCGTACAAGAGGAACGACTCGCGCGCTTGACCACATCCAAGATCAACGAAGTGATCCACAAAGCGCAAGACGCGCACGCGCACCCATCCCGCTCAGGGCAGCAGTTGAAAATGTTCTATGGCACGCAGGTTCGTTCAGACCCGCCGACATTTATGATCTACGTCAATAATCCGAAACTAATGCACTTTACTTATTTGCGTTATTTGGAGAACCAGATACGCAAAGAGTACGGTTTTCTAGGAACGCCAATACGGATCGTGACGAAGGGGAGAAGAGAATAAATTCACCGCTCGGACAGCGATATAATCGTTACACGTTTTTGCAATCGATAGGAGGACCGATGGACGCAGCGACTGATTCCCCAAAACATCAAGTCGTCGGCTCACAAAAAGTGCGCGAGCAAATGTGCGTTAAGCTGGGGCAGAAAATGCACGTTATCACATACGACAACATGATTGCATCTATCTCCGTCCGCTCTATCATAGAATACTTTACAGAAGCGGATAACGCCAGGTTTTTCGCTCCCGCAATCGAAGATACAAAAAACTTCCTTGCGCCCATATTCTGCATTTACGAGGCGTTTAAGGGAGTAAAGTGCGTCAAGAAAAAATATTCTATATGAATGCCGTCTACGATTTTGTCATCATCGGCTCTGGCTTCGGGGGCAGCGTCTCTGCCATGCGCCTCGCCGAAAAAGGATATTCCGTCCTCGTTCTCGAAAAAGGAAAACGCTACGAGGATAGCGACTTCGCTGTAACGAACTGGCAGTACTGGAAATATCTCTGGGCGCCCGCCATTCGCGCTTACGGTATTTTACAAATTAGCCTGCTCAAAGGCGTGATGGTCTTGCACGGAGCGGGAGTCGGCGGCGGCAGTTTGGGGTACGCCAACCTCATCGAAGTTCACAGCGACCAAACGTTCGACACGCCAGCCGGGAATCGGACCCTCAACGGCGGAGAAACACTCAAGCCGCATTACGAAACAGCGAAGAAAATGCTCGGCGTAGCGCGCAATCCCAAACTCTGGAAAGCGGACGAAATCCTCAAGCGGATGGCGGACGAGCGCGGCATGGG
>BQMV01000079.1 GCA_022181005.1 Anaerolineaceae bacterium
CCCGAGATCTACACTCTTTCCCTACACGACGCTCTTCCGATCTTTCGAACTCGGATTCCCATGTGTCAATGTGTGCGTCGATGTGGACGAGCGAAACGGGACCGTGTTTCTTGGCGTGCGCGCGCAAGAGGGGAAGCGCGATCGAGTGGTCGCCGCCGAGCGTAATGAGCGTTGTGCCTGCGTTGATAATCTCGCTGGCGGTGTTCGTGATTGCGTTCATTGTGTGTTCGATGGATGTGGGGACGACAGACACGTCGCCATAATCCACCACGTTTAATTTTTTCAATGGAGAAACATTGAGAGTCGAATTATGTCCCCAGATCATCAACGACGCCTCGCGGATTTTGCGCGGACCAAATCTTGTTCCAGTCCGATATGATGTCCCGCTGTCGAACGGAACGCCCATCACCGCGACATCCACATCTTTCAACTCGCGCGTCACAGGCAGGCGCATAAACGATGGGATTCCCATAAAAGGTTGCAAGCCTGCGCCGAACGCGGGGTTATCGTTCATCACATCTTTCTTCTTTCATCTTTCCTTTGCGAACTTCGCGCTCTTAGCGGTTAACAAACTACTCATCCTCATCCATGCCCGAAGCCGCGAGACGTTCCGCTTCTTCGCGCGTAGAGAGTTCCTCAATGAATGGATCAATCTCGCCGTCCATCACAGCCGGCAGATTGTAACTGGAGAAACCGATGCGATGATCGGTGACGCGGTTTTGCGGATAATTGTATGTGCGGATCTTTTCCGAGCGTTCGCCGCTGCCTACTTGCGAACGGCGGTCCGATTCGATCTCAGCGCGGCGTTTTTCTTCCGCCAGTTCATACAACCGCGCGCGTAAAATGCTCAACGCGCGTAATTTGTTTTGCAATTGCGAACGCTCGTCTTGACAAGTGACAACCATGCCAGTCGGTTTGTGGGTTAGACGCACAGCGGTTGAGTTCTTCTGCACGTTCTGCCCGCCCGCGCCCGACGAACGATAGACCTCGATTTCAATGTCCGATTCGGGGATGTCAATTTCAACCTCGTCCACTTCCGCCATCACCGCCACCGTCGCAGTGGAGGTATGGATGCGTCCTTGCGCTTCGGTCTCCGGTACGCGTTGGACGCGATGTACGCCAGATTCGTACTTCAGCTTAGAGTACGCGCCCTTGCCTTTGATTTCAAAAATGATCTCCTTGTATCCGCCTACGCCGATCGCGTTCTCCGATAGAATATCCGATTTCCAGCGTTTCTCGTCGGCATAGCGTATGTACATACGAAATAAATCTGCCGCAAAGATGGCGGCTTCATCGCCGCCTGCGCCTGCGCGAATTTCGACAATCACGTTTTTCTCATCGCGCGGGTCTTTCGGGACGAGCATCGCCTTGATCTCTTTTTCAAGAATTTCAATCTTCGGCGTTAATTCTGCAATATCGGATTCAGCCAACGCGACCAATTCCGCGTCTTTTTCAGACTCTTGAAGCGCTTTCGCTTCCTGCAGGCTTTTCAGCGCCTGACGGTATTCACGCGCTTTCTCGACAATTGGTTCCAAATCCACGCGTTCTTTGTTCAATTCTGCGGCGCGCTGATAGTTGGCTCCCACGGCGAGGAGTTCGTTTCCGATCCGTTCAAAATGGTCTTCGATGCCTTTGAGTTTGTCGAGCATACAGTCCTTGGAGGGATGGGAAATTATCTCATCCCGTGATTCGAGATAAGGCGCGATTGGGCGCGCCGAGCCGCACGATTATATCAAACTGCGAGCGCTTTTATTTATTGCGGAATTGCGAAGGCGGTCAACACCATCGTTAGGATCAACAATACGGAAAACATGAAAAAGATGACGCGCATGATCTTTGTCGAACGCGGCGTCTCATTTTTTTGCGGTTTTCTATTCGCCATTTGATTTCTCTTTCGTTTATAGAGGTAAGCGTTTGTAAAACGCCGTCGCTATCGCTTTTTCGAGTTCTTCGAGCGTTGCCGGCTTGCGGATATAGGCGTCGGCGCCTATGCGTAACGCTTTATCCACGATGCCGTCGTCGGTTTCGTACGACAACATGACAATAGGCAAATTTTTCGACTCGCTTTTGCGTCGTAGAAACTCAACCATATCCAGTCCCGAGACCTCCGGCATGTTAACGTCGAGGATGATCAGGTCGGGCAGTTTGCCGCTTGCGATGATCTCCACTGCGGCGGGCGCGCTGTTGAAAATCGTTGCGCGGAAATCGAGCACTTTCAGCATCAACTCGATGGCGCGGCACATCTCTTGGTTGTCGTCTACGATCCAAATTTCTCTCATTCCAAATTCGCCTTGATAGATTGCGCGGTGCTATCCGACACGACCGCTTGAAGTTCCTGAAGCGAAGCGTCCCTAATCTTATCTATAGAACCGAAATGTTTCAAGAGCGCTTTTCTGCGCGTAGGACCTATGCCGGGAATCGAATCTAGAATGGAAGCCATGCCGAGTTTCTGGCGTTTTTTGCGGTGCGCGGTAATGCCATAGCGGTGCGCTTCATCTCGGATGCGCTGAACTAGATACAAAGCTTGCGAGTGGCGCGGCAACAGCAGCGAATTGGACTTATGCGGAAAGAAGATCTCTTCGCGCTGCTTCGCTAAGCCGACGATGGGAATCCTTTCCTCTAAACCGAATTTTCGCAAGACCTCGATAGCGCGTCCCAATTGTCCTTTGCCGCCGTCAATGATGATTAGATCGGGCAAAAAGGAAAACGACGCGTCTTTCTTTGCCCCAACTTGATTCGCCGATTCTTCAGCCGAACGCCACCTTCTGAATCGCCTCGTCAACATTTCCTCCAGCGAGGCGAAGTCGTCTGGCGCGCCGACTACGGTTTCGATATTGAAGCGGCGGTAGAGTTTCTTATCCGCCACGCCCTGCGTGAACACGACCATCGCGCCGACGATGGCGGTTCCTTGCGTGTTCGATACGTCGTAGCATTCGATGCGCTTAGGCGGTTCTTTGAGGTTGAACGCTTGTTGTATTTCTGCCAACGCCTGTTCTTGTTTATGCGCGTCTGCCTGCCATTGCGCGCGCAGAGCCGTAAGAGTCTCTGTTGCGTTCTCAGCCGCCATTTCCACCAACTGCCGCGACTGACCCCGTTTCGGCACGAGGAACTCGATCTTTTTCCCGCCGCGTTTTGAGCGCAACCATTCGCCAACGATTTTCGCTTCCTCAATCTCTTGCGGCAGCATAACTTGCTGCGGGATGCTTGCGGCTTCGGTGTAAAACTGCATGATGAATTGCTTGATCACCTCGGCTTCATCGGTATCATCGGCGCCTTCCAAGACGAAAGATTCGCGTCCGATTAATTTTCCGCCGCGGATGAAGAAGACTTGTACGCAGGCTTCGCCTTCGTCGCGCGCTAGGGCGAGCACGTCGGAATCTTTATATTCCGTTGAAAAGACGATCTTTTGTCGTTCGGCGATGGATTGAATCGCTTTAAGCTGATCGCGGATCGTAGCGGCTTTTTCGAAGCGCATGTCGTTTGATGCTTTCTGCATATCCGCTTGCAGGCGAGCGACAACCTCTTCGCTGTTGCCATTGAGGAAGTTCATTAAGTCCGAGATCATTTGGCGGTAGGCAGTCTGCGATACTGCGCCGATGCAGGGAGCAAGGCATAATTTGATGTCGTAATACAAACAGGCTCGTTTGTCCTGTCCTGTGATGACGCGATCGCAGGTTAGATAAGGGAAGACTCTGCGCAGAGCGTCCAGCGTTTGGTGGACCGCCCATGCCGAAGCGTAAGGGCCGAAATAGCGCGAGCCGTCGTCTATCATTTGACGCGTTACTGTAACTTTAGGAAATGGATCCGCCCAATGGACTTTAATGTACGGGTAGCGTTTATCGTCCTTAAGCCGAACGTTGAATTTAGGACGATGCCTCTTGATAAGATTCATCTCGAGGATTAACGCTTCGAGTTCCGATCCTACTACGATCCATTCGATGTCGGCGATTTCGCGCGCTAAGCGGCGGGTCTTTGCGTCGTGGCTCGCGTCTGCATGGAAGTAGGAGCGCACTCGGCTTCTTAAATTAACTGCTTTTCCGATGTAGATGATGCGCCCCTCGGAATTCTTCATCAAATAACAACCGGGCTTTGTTGGGAGCGTAGCGAGAACGCCTTGTAGTTTTTCCGAAACTTTCATGATAAGCATTGTACTGTATTCTATAGTCGGCGCAAATGCGCCGGTGGATGACCGATGAAGCGCGGACGAAAAGACTCGCCGCCGAGTATAATGCCGTAACTTTACTTGTGAGGTTTGATGGCGAATTTACTCGAAGAACAAATTGG
>BQMV01000080.1 GCA_022181005.1 Anaerolineaceae bacterium
CGGCGGGAGTCGGGTTTGCATCCGCCCATGTGCCGACGAGGAAATATCCGAAGGTTAGGTAGATCAGGATGAGCCCGATGATGCTCGCCCAGACGATGTTGCCCGTGCCGAACACGTTGCCGATGAGTCGTCCCGCCGCGAGTTCTGCGGCAAGAGTGGTCATACCTGAGATGAAGACGGTGAAGAGGAGATATTTTTTCATTGGAGGGGATTATACCGTTTGAACGAGCAGCCGATTGAGCCTGTTTTTCTATGGTAAAATCTCGCTTCTATGATTGAGCCGGAAGAACTCTCGGAATTTGACTCGCCGCAAACAATGGGCATTACGCACGCCGATGTGGAGACGTTGCACGCTGAAGCGGCGCATATGCATCAAGCCAGCGCGGGAACCGTCAATGCCGATGAGGCGAATCTGCATCAAAGCGCGGCTGGCAACGTGGATGCGACCATCGTTTATGCGCGGCAAAGCGCGTTGGGAGCCGTTCGCGCAGAGAATGTCTCGGTCGAGCAGAGCGCGGCGGGCTTCGTCCAAGCGGAGAACGTTTCGACGGATAGCAGCGTCGGCATCCTTGCGGCGGGCAATGTGGAAATCCGACACGGCGCGGTCGGCTATATGACGGCGCGCGAGGTCCGTGCGGAGAACGTCCGCACAACCCTGTTGTTGGCGCGAAACGTGCAGGGCGACGTTACGACGATACTGGATGCGCGCGGCGCGTTGATCGCCGGGCTGTTCGGCGGATTAATGTTATTATTGGGCCGCTTTTTATTGCGGCGAAATTAAAGTAAATGTATCAGCGACGGTCGTCGCTGTCGCAGAAATTTATTTCATAGAGCGAAGGTAACCGCGTCTGACGAGGTGAGAGGCGCTCGAGGAGAAACGATGGAGAAAGTTGTACTACAGGCGGAAAAACGTGAGACAATCGGCAAGCAGGTCAAAACGTTGCGCCGCGATGGGAAATTGCCGGCGGTCATTTATGGTCGTCATATTAAGCCGGTCAATATTAATTTGGACGCGCACAGCGCTTCGTTAACGCTGAACAAGATCTCATCCTCTAGTTTTGTGACGATCAGTTTGGGAGGCGAAGAGCATCTTGTATTGGTGCGCGAGAAGCAACGCGACTATATCAAAAATCGCCTTCTGCACGTGGACTTTTTGGCGGTTTCGCAGAACGAGAAACTGCGCGCCTCCGTCAGCATTCAGTTAACGGGCGCTTCGTTGGCGGTAAAGGACTTCAGCGCCGTATTGGTGCAAAATCTCGAATCGCTTAATGTGGAGTGCTTGCCAGCCGACCTCCCCGAACGGGTTGTCGTGGATATTGCCGTTCTCGAAAAGATCGGCGACGGCGTGCGCGTTAAAGACCTTCAACTCTCAGATAAGATCCGCGTGATCGAAGATCCTGAGACTATGATCGTCGTGGCGACTCCGCCGAAGATCGAGGAAGATGCGGCGGCAGGCGCAGAAGGCGCGGTTGCGGCGGGAACTCCTTCATCCTCCGAGCCTGAGTTATCTGTAGAGCGCGGCAAGAAAGACGAAGAAGGTTCTGAAAACAAGTAATCTGACCTCTATGATTAAAAAACTTCCCGGCGACAGCCGGGAAGTTTTTTAATTCCTTTACTTTGAATTGCGACGTTGATTTCGAGGCATTGTCTCATAGCCCCAGCGCGCTTAAAAAATCCACTGTCATACGCGCGGTAGCGCCCCAGAGCAGCTCGCCGTCGTAGGGGTGATAGGCGATGATGGAACGATTCTGCCCCGGAATATCGAACTGCCAGCGGTTCGACGCATCTGCCAGCCATTCCAGCGGAATTGTGAAGATGCGCGCCACTTCGTCCTTGCCGATGCGAAAAACGGCGGGCCAGTTCATCACGCCCACAATCGGCGTGACGCGAAAAAAAGAAATAGTAACGAGGGTTGTCATGCGGCCTATAATTTTTATGTCGTGAGCCTGAATGCCGATCTCCTCTTCCACCTCGCGCAGGGCGGTTTGTTCGGGAGTTGTTTCGCCTTCATCGCAGGCGCCGCCGGGAAAAGAGACCTGCCCCTTATGCGACTCGACATTGTCGGTTCGGCGCGTGAAGAGAATGTGCCACTTGTCATCCTGTCGCACAAGCGGCAGAAGAACCGCTGCACATTTGAGTTTCGATCTGTCGGCGACGTCAATTTCCGCGTACCCATCGGAGGAGGGATTCACGGCGGCGAGAGCTTGCTGTAATCGTTGGGAGATAAAGTCTTCAGTGAAGTTCATTATAAAAAATAAGGCGAAGGATAGAAGAACGTGGAAGGCGGAAAGAGAAATTTGGCGTTCTCGCCTGCGCTTGCATCAGGCGCCAGCGTTGTGCGCTTTGCCGTTAAGCTTTCTCATGAACCGGGCTTCCGCAATAGCCGCATTCCGCCGTGACTTCGTCCAGCCAGTCTACTTCATCGGGTCGCAGCGCCGCGCCGCATTGCGGACAATGAGTTGGTAGGACAGGTTTCTTTAAGACAGGAGGCTGTGTTTCAAATTCGGAAGCAGACGAGGCGATGTCTTTGGTCCACGCTTCAATATCTGCGGCTTCGTTCGTCAGACCTCGCGCTTTGAGTTCGTTCACAATGCGATCCTTCATGTTGTGCAGCCGTCGAATTTGTTGACGTTCGGCGAGCAGGGTTAGTCCGCGTTTGAGGGAGGGAATGCCCAGCGCAGTTTGACCGGCGAGAACGCGCGCGCGTCCCGCTTGCAAATGGAGCAACGGAGCGCGCGGTCCTCCGCGTGCGTCGGCGACTGCGGCGATCCGCTCGAAGAGTTCGGCGGCGCGTCCAAACTCTCCCTTGTCGAAGGCGAGGTTGGCTTCTTGGAGAATCGGCGGGACTTGTCTTGCGAACGCTTTTCTGGCTTGGCGACGGAATGCTCGACGCATTAGCTATCTCCTTCTGAAATTTCTTTAATCAGTTCCTTTCCGCGCGGGTCTTCGTTTGGCTCGATCTTGCGCGCGAAGGCGAGAAAGCCTGTGTGCGCGACCATGCGATCCGTTGGACGCAGACGCGAAGGTTCGGGCTTGAAGTAACGCAATAAAATTTCGCATACTTCAATGAAGGCGAAGTTATTCTGGCGCAGCGCTTGCAAAACTTTTTCCACTTGATTGAAGGTCGGCATGAGACAGCACAAGAA
Source organism: Anaerolineaceae bacterium (assembly GCA_022181005.1). GTDB lineage: Bacteria > Chloroflexota > Anaerolineae > Anaerolineales > Villigracilaceae > Defluviilinea. Next base: position 3,147 of record BQMV01000080.1, read on the forward strand.
TCCGCCGGGTTTGAGCGCTGCGCGGACTTGCCTAATGTAGTCGTACGGATTCGGCACGTCGAGAAAGAACGAGTCGGCGTCGGTTTCATCGAAGCCTTCTGCGATGTCGCGCAATTTGAAGTTTACGCGCGAGGCGAGCCCGAAGCGGTTGAGATTTTTCCGTGCGAGATTCTGCGTATCAGGCTTGATCTCGTACGAGACCACGCGTCCCTCGTTGCCGACCGTGTGCGCGAGCGCGGTGGTCATCGAGCCCGAACCTGAACCGGCTTCCATCACTGTTTGACCGGGTCCGACGCCCATCGTCACGAGGATGTAACCGATATCTTTCGGGTACATAATCTGCGTGGTGCGCGGCAGGTTGATGAGCAGATCTGCGAGCGAGGGTTGGAGCAGGAAGAACGGCGACCCGAGGTGACTGAACACTTGCGTCCCCCATTCTTTGCCGATTAAGTCGTTGTGCTGCAAAATACCGCGATGCGTTTCGAACTTCGCGCCTGTCTCGAGGGTGAGGATGAAATGTTTGTGCCGCAAGCCGACGAGTTGGGCGAGATCGCCGTCGCGGGCGGTAGATGAATAGGCGTTGAATGGCATGAGGTTATCTTATCACGATTGATTTTATTTCTCTTCGATCTCAACGCTTAATAATTTGTCTCCCGGGGGTAAGTCTGTTCCGGGTTGTGGGTCGCGCGGAGCGAGCGAGGTAAGCGCATCCATCCCGCTGACGACTTGACCGAAGATCGTGTATTGACCGTTGAATTGTGCGGTTGGCGCGTATGTGATGAAGAACTGGCTTCCGCTCGTATCTGGACCGGAGTTGACCATTGCCACAACGCAGGGACGGCTGAATTTCAACGAGGGCAGGATTTCGGTGATCACATAATAACCGGGGTTGCCTTTGCCTGTTTCGCTTGGGTCGCCGGTCTGTGCGAAGAGGTTGGGGATGACGCGATGGAATGTGATGTTGTCATACCATCCGCTTTGCGCGAGATAGATGAACGAGTTTACGGTGACGGGCGCTTTGTATGCGAATAACTCGATGACTACGGCGCCTTTGTCGGTGCGCAAAGTGGCGGTGTATTGTTTATTTGCGTCTACAATATACGGCGGGCAGGAGGCAAATTGTCGCT
>BQMV01000081.1 GCA_022181005.1 Anaerolineaceae bacterium
GCGCTGAGGATCGCTCCAAAGATCAGCAACGCAACGCCGGGGAAGAATGCCCAACTTCGTCCACTTCCGCCGGGGAGGATAGCGACGAGGAGGAAGGTGATGCCAAGCCCGAGGAAGAGATAGTCGCCGTTATCCGCGCCGGTGATTCCATCTAACGCAGAGATCGCCCCAAGCGTGAGCATCACGCCGGCAGGGATAATCGCCCACCAGCGATTCGTATCGGTGGCATAGACCCATATAAAACTGAGGCTGATGCCCGCGAAAAATACGAGTCCGCTAAATGGTTCGAGCGAGTTCGGCAGGAACGAAGAGATGGCAAGCCCAAGCAACGTGAACGCAGGGAACGCCGCCCACCAGTTATCGCGTCGGTCTCGGATGAGCATATACAGGAAAAACGCGCCGACCAAGCCCCAGATCGCTCCCCAAAAAATATCTCCGACATCCGCGATGATGTTCAGGTTTTGCAAAAAGATCAACACACCGCCGAATACCATCAAGAGTCCGATCCATAAACGAGGGTCGTATCTTTTCATTTGGTTCTCCTTGTCTTATCATGTCGTTGCGAGCCATTCGATAAACTCGACGGAGCAATCTCCTCGCAACAGGAAATTGCTTTATGGCGCGGGGCGCCGCTCGCAACGATATTATTTAACTGTCACCGCGCCCAGCCCGCCGTCAATATTGATCTCAGCGCGATTCTGCGCCAAATCATAATCGGGCGATTGATAAAAATCCGAATCATTTTTCGGGAAGCGGTTCACGTCCACGTTCATCGAGGTCAACCCGCCGTCGAATCGAATCCGCGCTGCGACGCCCGAAGGGACGCGAATGTTGACGGAAGCCGCGCCAGCCTCCACGTCGAGAACAGAAACGCCGCGCGACGGCACGGTCAAGTTCACACCGCTGGCTCCCGTCGAGATTTCGATGCGAGTCGCAAGCACATTTTCTAAATCAATTTCCAAAGCGCTCGCGCCTGCGTCCACTTCCAACGTGACGGGGACTTCTTGCGTGAGTCGATAACGCCAGATGCCAGACGAGGGCCCGATGAATGGAATCACGGAGGGTCCCGCGTCTACTTCGACGGTCAATCTGTCTCCGTCCATTCTGCTTTGAGTGTTCATCCCAACCGCCGACGAGCCGACGATCGCTTGCCCGGTTGGAGCGCCTCCGCTAATGCGAACCTGTCCCGCGCCGTTCGTAAATTTATAACGCACGCTTTTCGCGGATTGCAGTGCAAACGAAAATGTTTCGTCGTCGCTGAGGTCGGGCTTGGCGAACACGCCGAGGATGATCCAGCCGCCGAGAAGAACCAGCGCGAGCGGAAAGATAAAACTAAAAACATTTTCGATGATGCCGCGCGCTTGCAGAAAGAACAGCCCGCCAAGCAGGATGAGCGCCAAGCCCCAGAAGAGATTACCCCGTCTCATGACGACCTCCGCCCCGCCAAAAGCCGCGCGCGAGGATGAAGACGCCGAGCAAGATCAGAAGGATCGCCACGCCATATTCGCCGAGAAATTTGAGGTCGCCGAAGAACGTGCCGAAGACGAGGAACAACACGACGCTAAATACGAGCAAGCGCAAGCCGCTGCCAAGATTTCGACGCGTGTTTTCGCCGAGCAAACCCGCCAGAAGCGTGCCGACGCCGACGAAGCCGGGAATAAGAGTCCACATATAAGACCATGAGCTGTAATCGCCGGCGCGGTCTTGATAGAACAAAATACCGCCGATGCCCGCAACAATAGAGGCAGGAACCGCCATACCGGGCGAGCCAGTGAGCAAGCCGATAATGAGGATTATTACGCCTGCGGCGATCGTCCATACGGCGCCGGTCATATTTTCAGCAAGGCTTTGCAATGATGGAATCTGCCTCGACGCGACCAGCCATGCGCCAACAGCGATAAGCAAGATTCCAAGAACTAGATTAGAACGGTTTTTCATGATTTTATTCTCCTCTTCAATGGTAAACACTCTGAGTGTGTTTACGTTGTTATCGTTTTAAAGTTTCACGCTTTCTCAGAATCTGTATGCAAAATCTTTTATATGTAAGCCTGTCTTGAGATTCTCTCGACGTTCTCTGCGATCTAACAGTTAGGCTTCACCAAATCCTGCAGCGCCAGCCGCTTCTCTTTTTGCTTGGGATGTTCGGCTTCGACAATGATTTTCTTCTGAACCAAACCCGCAACCGCCCGCGCGAGCAGTTCCTTCTTCCAACCGAATAACTTCGCTGCATCTGATTCGGTCGCCGCGCCGATAGACTCAAAATACAGTTCGAGTAATTTCATCCGCGCCGCACCTTCGCTAATTCTTCGCGCTTGTTCAGGCAGTTTGGGGAAATGACGCGGGACGATCTCATAAATGTGCGAATAGTTCCACGCGCCCGCCTGCGCCACACCGACCGGCAGAATCTTAAAGTCCGCTTGCAGCAAGTCCAACGCTTTATGGAATTCAGAATCTTTTGCGTTCGTCAATTTCGCGGCTTTACGAAGGTCGAGCGCATTCAGCGCGCCTTCATTCAATAGAGTTTCGTACACCTGCTTCGCGGATTGCGGCAATCGTCCTTCTTCATAGGCGATCAAATAATCTTCATCGGGCGAGCCGTAATTTTCAGAAAGCGCGTAAAAATACGGCGCAACTTCCAGCGAGATCATCGTCGCTTTCTTACGGAGGATTTTCGCGTAATACCAAATCTTTTTATCGAGCGCATCATCCTTCCACGTCCATGTAATATGACCCGGGTCGTCATGCGCGTCAGCGACGAAGCGATTCTCCGCGACGGCTGTCCATAACGAGGGCAGATCAATGCCTTTGATGGGCCAAAAGTGGATAAAGCCGCGCATATTGATAAACTTTAAAGCTACGGCGAGCGTTGTAAACCTGCATCGCGGAGGCAGGTTGAAGGTTCGCATACGATGCTTTTGCAGTTTCTTCAAATCCAAAACAAGCATAATGTAATTGTAGTCTAATCTCTTAGATATGTCGTTGCGAGCCATTCGATAAACTCGATAAAGCAATCCTCAGATTGCTTTATCGCAAAGAACAAGAACATTCATCACAACGATATACGTTGTATAATTCCCACCATGAAAGTCCTATTTATTTTCTTGGATGGAATCGGGCTGGGCGAAAACAATCTCGAAACAAATCCGCTCGCGCGCGCAAAGATGCCGAACTTGAACGCGCTGTTGGATGGAAGGTCGCTCGTCAGGGGCGCGGCGCCGTTTGATGGAAAATACGCTTCGCTTCACGCGCTCGACGCCGGTCTGGGCGTGGACGGTTTGCCGCAATCTGCGACAGGGCAAGCCATACTGCTAACGGGAAAAAACATCTCAGCCGAACTCGGCTATCACTACGGGCCGAAACCGAATCCCGAAGTCGCCGCGTATTTGAACGGCGAGACGTTATTTTCAAAATGTATTACGGCGAAGAAACGCGCCGCTTTACTCAATGCCTATCCGCCGCGCTATTTCGATGGCATCAATTCGGGCAAGCGCATTTATTCCTCCATACCCATGGCAGTGACAAACACCGGGCTGAGACTGTTCACGTATGAAGATCTAGCCGCAGGGCGCGCGCTCTCGGCAGACTTCACTGGCGAAGGCTGGCGGACGATGCTTGGCTTCCCCAACGCGCCAGTAATAAATCCGCATGAGGCTGGGCGTAAACTCATTTCTCTCGCAATGAACTACAATTTCTCGTTCTTCGAATATTGGGCGAGCGACTACGCCGGTCATAAACAGCAGATGGATACGGCGGTGGGGTTGATGGAGACGTTCGATGGAGTTTTAGGCGGAATAGTGGAAAGCGGAAAGCTGGACGAATTGCTTGTGTTGGCGACTTCGGATCACGGGAACATGGAGGATTTGTCCACGCGCAAGCATACGGATGCAGATGTGCCTGCGCTTGTGATCGGAAGCAAGCAAGCGCGAGAGGAGTTCACGCCCGGCATGACGAATCTAGCCGACCTTGCTCCTGCAATTTGGCGAGCGCTAGAAAATACAGATTAATCTCCAGCGTCGAACGTTTCGTTCACATGACGCTGGTCGGAA
>BQMV01000082.1 GCA_022181005.1 Anaerolineaceae bacterium
ATCGTATTAGACAACGGAGAAATCGCGCAACTGTACTTGCAGGAATTCGAGAAGATCTGGTCGCAAGCGGCGGATCCGGAAGCCGGTTCTGTCGTTTGTCAGTAAGCGGATGGGATGAATGGCAGTCCGAGCGCAACTGAAATGTGTTAATATAATTGGGAAGTTAGCCCCAAGAAAATCCTACTCAAACTATTTCGAGGTGATAAATGAATATAGATAAAAATAGAAATACGCCAGCGGAGAGCGCCGCGCAGGCGCTTCGCGCAGAATACGACCTTTCGAATCACGGAATCGCCGGCGCGCGCGTCGTATATTGGAATTTGCCTACGGAAGCCCTCTACGAGGAGGCGGCATATCGCGGAGAGGGCGCAGTCACAAAAGGCGGACCTTTTGTCGCGCATACCGGCAAGCACACCGGCCGATCGGCGAACGATAAGTTCTTCGTCAAGAATGCTGAATCGGAGCAAGCGCTTTGGTGGGGCGGAAATCGTTCGTTTGACGCTGCAAAGTTCGATGCGCTGTATGATCGCATGAAGATGAGTATTCAAGGAAATGATGTATTCGTCCAAGATGTGTATGCCGGCGCCGATCCGAACTATCGCCTGAAAGTTCGCTTTGTAACGGAAGAGGCTTGGCATAGCATGTTTGTCCGTAACATGTTTATCGCGCCCGAAACGCTCGAAGAGATTAAGAGCTTTACGCCTGACTTCACTATTGTTGACTTGCCCAGCTTTAAGGCAGATCCAGCCAGCGACGAGACGCGCTCTGAGACGTTCGTGATCCTAAATTTGGAGCGTAAGCTTGGCATTATCGGAAATACGCGCTATGCCGGTGAAATGAAAAAATCAATCTTCACGCTGTTGAACTATCTGTTGCCGTTGCGCGGCGTGATGTCTATGCACTGTTCGGCGAACGTCAACCCGGCGGATCGGGACGATGTGGCGCTGTTCTTCGGGTTGAGCGGCACTGGCAAGACGACTCTTTCCGCCGACCCGACCCGCAGCCTTATCGGCGATGATGAGCATGGCTGGAGCGACGACGGCGTCTTCAATTATGAAGGCGGATGTTACGCCAAAGTGATCGGTCTTTCACAAGAAGCGGAACCTGAAATTTACGCCACAACGCATACCTTTGGAACGGTTCTTGAAAACGTGGTCTTTGACCCTGCCACACGCGCTATTGATCTCGACGACGCTGCGCTTACTGAAAATACGCGTTCCTCCTATCCCCTATCTTTTATTGACAATTCGGTGTCGGAGAAGAAAGCCGGTCACCCCAAGAACATCATCTTCTTGACGGCAGATGCAACCGGCGTTATGCCGCCGATTGCGCGTTTGTCTGTGGATCAGGCGTTGTACCAATTTATCTCAGGCTACACCGCTAAATTGGCAGGGACCGAGGCGGGACTGGGGAAAGAGCCGGTGGCGACGTTCTCCGCTTGTTTTGCCGCGCCATTTTTGCCGCTTCACCCATCGAAATATGCGGAGTTATTGCGGCAGAAGATCGAACAACATAATGTGAGATGCTGGCTGGTCAACACTGGCTGGGTAGGCGGACCTTATGGCGTTGGCAAGCGCATTTCAATCAAGCATACCCGCGCGTTATTGAACGCCGCGTTGACTGGCAAACTGGATAAGGTGAAGTATCGCCGCGACCCGGTCTTCGGATATGAAGTCCCCGCCTCTTGCCCCGAAGTTCCAGCCGAGGTTCTCGACCCTGCCTCTTCGTGGAAAGATAAATCGGAGCATGAAGCGAAGTACAAACAACTTGCCCAGAAGTTCATTGATAACTTTGCCAAATATGCAGACCAAACGCCAAAAGAAGTTGTCGAAGCGGGACCGAAGGTGTAACAAAGAAGCCCTCCGATGAAATTCGGAGGGCTTTTCGATTTAATGAAACTCTTGTAAAAATCAATCGTAGGTCAGGCTTTTAGCCTGACAGCTTCTATGTTTTGGTGAATGGCGGGTTGAAAACCCGCCTATATGTGCTGAGGCAAGAAGTCTACTGCTTCCTCATCTGCTTTCTCGCCAGCCCATTGAGCAGTCCCAGCAGTTCCTGCATCTTCTCATCCTCAGGCGTGTCGCCGGTGATGACGGTGTGTTGCCATTTCTCGGCTTCGACGGTGATGGTGTATGTGAATTCATCGGGGATGGGTTCGCTGCTCGTTAATTTTGCGGGCAGTTCGGGGAAATCCAATTCATCCAGCAATTCTTTGAGCGTGACTGCCTGCTCATCCGAAAGGTCGCGCACATCGAGGTCTGCCGCGATGCGCATGTTGGCGAATCCGCCAGTGCGCTCGAATTTGATCCGTTCTACTTCCATTTGAAACTCCTTGCCATGTCACCCAGAGTGATGCCTTGCGTCCCGAAAAGCCTCCTGTGTTGCGAGGAGATTCTTCGCTCCGCTCACATCGTCCCGATGTCTTTCGGGAGAATGACATAAATCTAAGTTGCGCCGATGAAGCGCAGCGCCGCCTCAAAACATCCTTTCGGTTCAGCGTCGCCGCCGACGGTGAGCCCGACGCCCGCCCAGCCGTTCTTGACCGCTTGTTGTTCAAGGCTGCCATTGCCGAACAGTTCTCCCGCCGTCTGATGCGTGAGGTCGGCGCACTGTTGGAAGTCTGAGTTTTCGCTCAGTTTGTCGCGCAGAGCGGTATACCAGATTCGCCCGGCTTTTTTCCACGCATAGCCGCCGATTTCCAACGCCGCTAGATAAAACGCATGATTCGGAATGCCTGAGTTAATGTGTACGCCGCCGTTATCGCTGACAGTGTTAACGTAATCCTTCATGTGCGCGGGTTGCGGGTCTTTGCCCAACACGGGATCGTCGTATGCGGCGCCGGGCGTTTTCATGCTGCGGACGCCGATGCCGTTCACGTTTTCGGTGAGCAAGCCGCCGCCGATGATCCAATCCGCTTCGGAGGCAGACTGTTGGAGTTGATATTGCTTCACTAGCGATCCGAACACGTCGGACATGTGCTCGTTTAGCGCGCCCGATTGTTGTGAGTAAACAAGTTTGGCTTCAAATTGCGTGACGCCGTGCGTGAGTTCATGGCCGATAATGTCAACAGCGATGGTGAAGCGGTTGAAGAGACGTTCGTCGGTTGGAAGGTCTTCGTCGCCGTCGCCGTAGACCATTTGCGCTCCGTCCCAAAATGCGTTGTCGTAGCCGGTTCGATAATGAACGCTGGCATTGAGGCGCATGGCTCGGTTGTCAATCGAGTTTCGCCCGAATTCTTTCATGAACAGATCGTATGTCGCTCCGCCGCCGTCATAGGCTTCGTTAACTGCCGGGTCGGAGGAGGGGGCATCGCCTTCGCGACGGGCAACCGTCCCCGGCAGGACGTCGCGGCGCATTGCGTCGTAAATAACGCGCTCCTTTTCATTGTTGATCGCGCGTGGGATCGCCGAGTCGAACAGCCCTTTGAAACTGGCGCGCATTGCCCGTTCTGCCCGCAGTTGATAGACGACCCTGATGTTGTTCAGCGCCGCCTGTCTTTGCGCAGACGTGCCGTGAGTGGCAATGCTTTCCAGCATATGTTCGGGGATGACGCACTCGATTGGGTGGAAACAAGGGCGCATATGAATCTCCTTTCGCACAAGAGCGAGTCGTTAATCGGTGTAGGAACGTTTTTAAGTTATGCTTAATAGCGCTTGCTTTTGCTCTACGCTGTCGCCCGGCTTCACTTTGATGCGGGCAACCTTGCCGGCGCGCGGAGATTTTAATTCGTTTTGCATCTTCATCGATTCGAGGATGGCGAGAACCTGTCCCTTTTCTACGGCTTGCCCATCTTCCACTGATATGGCGACAACGAGTCCCGGCATCGGCGCTTTAAGCGTAAATTCGCCGCTTTCCGCCGCGCTTCCGCCTGCCGCGACGCGCAGAAGATCGGAAGAGCACACGTCTGAACTCCAGTCACGTGGCCTTATCTCGTATGCCGTCTTCCGCTTGAAAAAAAAAAAA
>BQMV01000083.1 GCA_022181005.1 Anaerolineaceae bacterium
TAGAAATCTGGGTTTTCGCCGAATAATTGAGTGATAGGTCCGATAACTGGGAGCGTTAATTTGATCGCCATAATCCTCTCCTTGCGCGGTATAGGTATTGCAACAATCATAACACACGAGAGCCGTCTTCCGATACGCAGGAACGTTGATTGCGCGATAACCTTGATCTTGCTACAATAGCGGGCATAATGAATACAGACCTTTTATACGAAGCGATCGGCTACATCGGCTCTATTCTGGTAGCCATTTCTTTGATGATGCGCTCGGTGCTCCGCTTGCGTGTGATCAACTTGGCGGGCGCGTTATTTTTCATTGCGTACGGAATTTTGATCGGCGCCGCGCCGGTCGCGGCGCTCAACGGGCTGGTCGCGCTGGTCAACGTGTATTACTTGCGGCAAATGTGGAATCATAAAGAATATTTTCAATTGCTGGAAGTTAATTACGACAGCCGCTACTTGAAGAGTTTTCTGGCGTTCTACAAAAAAGAGATCGTCGAGTACGTCCCTACCTACCGCTTTGAAGCCAGCCCCGATCAATTGGTTGTCTTCGTTTTGCGAAACATGCTTCCCGTCGGGGCGCTGGTTGTCCGAGCCGACGGGAAGCGGGCTGAGATCTTGCTGGATTTTGTCATTCCGGGCTACCGCGATTTTCGCGCAGGCAAATTTCTATTTGAACGAAGCTCTAATTACTTTCGAGAAAAAGGCATCGAGCGCCTCGTCTCCGCGCCGGGCAACGCCAGCCATGAAGCCTATCTCCGCCGCATGGGGTTTCAGTTGGAAGACGGCGTATATTACCGCGCAGCAACTGACGAAATCTTGCGCGACAACAAGTTGTGATCGCTTATCGCGCCTGAAGCGCGTACGCCGCCGCACTGAACGCCATGGCAACGTTGAACGACCTCTTCTTGCCGCGCATGGGGATGTAGAAAATGCGCTCGCACATAGCGAGCAAGCCGGGGTCTACGCCGCAGATCTCATTGCCCACGATCAGCGCCATCGGCGCGCGCGGACGTTCCATTTCGTAGAGCGGCGCGGCGCTGTCCGTTTCTTCCAGTCCGTAAAGCGTCCACCCGTTTTGCTTCAACTCTTGCGCTAATTTCACCGCGTCTTTATGGCAAGTCCACGCGATGGAGTCTTCCGCGCCGAGCGCGGTTTTGCGCACCGCATCATGCTCTGGCGTGGGTGTGACGCCGCATAGATAGGCGCGGCTGAATCCGAATCCTTCGGCTGAGCGCAAGATCGAGCCGGCGTTCCACGCCGAGCGGATGTTGTCGAGGATGACGGCGCGTTCGGCAGAGATGGGCAGATAGGGGGTTTTGCGTTCGCGACGCTCGCGATGCTCGCGATGCTCGCGAGTCAACGCTCCGCTCTCAACGACGAACGTTTCGCCCAAACAGTGCGGGCAACGCGCCGCTTGCGGTTGACGTCCAGAGACGGGGTAACGCAAGCCGCATGTCCGGCAAACTCGAATCTCAAACGATGAATCGCTCACAGCGTCGTTGCGTTTGTCATTTAGGCGGAGCGAAGCGCATGATGCGATTGTTGGTCGCATCGGTCACCCAGATGAAGCCGGAGGGATCGGCGGCAATGCCCGTAGGCAGACCGAACTGATCGAGCTCCGAACCGAACTCGCCCCATACGCGAACAAACTCGCCGGCAGAGGTGAACTCGATGACGCGGAAACCTTCTGGATCGGTGATAAAGACGCGGTTGCTTGCGTCTACGGCGATGAAGGGTTTGTTGTTGAGCGATTGTCCGAACCAGCCGTTCACGTCCCACTGCGCGAGCGGGGCGAACATAACGTTTGCGCCCTCGCCTTGGATCGGAGCGAATGACTGCACGCGCTGATTCCACGTGTCGGCGACGTACACGGTTCCGTCGGGTCCGACCGCCACGCCGACCGGTTCGTCGAATTGACCGGGGTCGAATCCGCTGGAGCCGAATTCGGTCAGGTAGATTCCATTTGAGTCGTAGACCACGATGCGCTTGTTGCCGGTGTCGGCGACGAGGACGCGCCCCTGCGCGTCAACGGCGATGCCGCGCGGTCCCCACAAGTACTCGCGCGAATTAGGATCGCTCTCCAAGGGTTGGCCGAACCGCCCCCACATGAGGAGCGGGCTTCCGTTGCGCGAGAATTTTTGAACGCGATGATTCCATGTGTCGGTCACATACACCGAGCCGTCGGGCCCGACCGCCACGCCCCAGGGTTCAAAGAACGAACCAGCCGGCGCAACGCCGGTGTTCAGGTCGCCGAACGCGCCCCATTGGTTGATCAACCTGCCGTCTGAAGCGATGTGCAGGATACGGTTATTATTGGAGTCGGCGATGTACAGATCGTCGTTCAGCCCGGCGGCGATGGAACGCGGCGCATTTAAGCCGAGCGGGGGATATTGCCCGCTGCTGAAAACGCGGTCGGCTGTGAGCGTGATCGCGCCTGCTTCGTACGGATTAACTATAGGGACGGTCTCCACAGGACCTACGCCGTAATTCCAGATCAGCGAAGCGATGTCTTTGCGGACGTATAATCGCATGGCATCTGAAGGCTGCCATGCGGTCAACGTCATTGTGGAACTGCCGGTCGCTTGCGCGTAGCGCGTGTAATCGCGGTTGAGCCAAATGTCGAAAATGCCGCTGCGAATCCCCTGGTCGGTGATGGCGTTTAAAACGCGCGCGCGCGTCAGCCCGAAGTAATCTTGGTTGGGCCACCACATGCGAATGTAGTCGAAGCGGTAATATTCATTGCCAAGCGCGGATTCGATTGTGCCGAAGTTCTTCGCGTCCACGATCACCGCTGCCGCTTCGCGCAATGCGCGGGTGGGTTGATCGAATGAGCGTTGCGCGGTGTAGTCGCGCAAGTACCAGACGACGGGCCACGAAACGCCGGTGTCTGGCGCGCTGGCATCGTAAGCGATGATAGCGTTTAATTCGCCGGCGGTTCGACGCGAGATTTCTTCCACTTGCGCCATGACTTCTTTTACGCCGCCTGCGCCATGCGCGTATACGAGATATTCTGTCGCGTCGTTGTAATTAATGTAATTTGCGCGAAACGAGGCGCGAACTGTCTGCACTGCGAGCAACCCGAAAACGATGAGCGTCGCATAGGCGACGAGCGGACTTGGGCGAGGAATCCGCGCGAGATAGATCGTCCCTCCGAGGCTGAGCAGGAAGGCGATGAACGTTCCAGCAAATTTAAGCGCGTACGCGTTGATTTGCGTAGATTCGAATCCGACTGTGGATTGAGAGGTGAGCAGCCATGCGCCGTTTATGATGCAAGCACCGGCGGCGATAACGGCAACGGCGGCGAGCGCGAGGACGCCTACGCTGGCGCGGTCTTTCTGCGTCAGGCGATACAGGATTGCGCCCGCGCCTATCGCTATTAACAGGGGCAGAATGAAGGCGGACGTGTTCTGTAATTGATTGAGCGATGTGCCTTGAAATGGGGGCGTATCTCCGAACATGGAACGCAGCAGGCTGAAGACAGAGAAAGCGAAGATCGTCGCCGTTGCCAGCGTGAGGAGCGTCTGACCGGACGTCCCCGTGGAGATTTTGCGTCCTGCCGCTTCGACGATGCGCCCCAGCGCCCAGCCGGTCAACAGGATCATGGGCCATGCAATGTGATAGGTCAGCCAAGGCATGCGTTCGCCGGCGATGGAAAACGCGGCGATGCTGGAAAGCGTCCACCAGACCATCATGCCGAAGAAAAGCCAGAATGCCGATTCGCGCGGCTCCTGCTATGCGTCTTCTGTATCGCCTGCCGTGAGGGGGCGTTTCGGCTTAGCCAGTTTGGCTGCGCCCATGAAGATAGCGGTTAACGCGCCGAGCGCCGGCAGGAATTCATAGATGGGAATCTGAATGAGAA
>BQMV01000084.1 GCA_022181005.1 Anaerolineaceae bacterium
ACCTCGTGATTGATGGCAAGACCGTTAAGGTAACTGCCGAGCGCGATCCCGCCGCCATTAAATGGAAGGACATGGGCGTGGATATCGTGATCGAGTCGACGGGCTTTTTCACCGACGCGACCAAAGCGAAAGCGCACATTGAATCGGGCGGCGCGAAGAAGGTCATCATCTCTGCGCCTGCGAAGAACGAAGACATCACTATCGTGCTGGGCGTTAACGAAGATAAGTATGATCCCAAAACGCATAACGTCGTTTCCAACGCCTCCTGCACGACGAACGGTCTCGCTCCCGTCGCTAAAGTTCTCAACGATAAATTTGGAATTGAAAAAGGTATGCTGACTACGGTTCACGCGTATACCAACTCGCAGAAACTGCAAGACCTCGGCGCGAAAGATCCGCGTGACGCGCGCGCGGCGGGACAGAATATCGTTCCCTCCGCAACGGGCGCGGCAAAGGCGGTCGGGCTTGTCATCCCCGAACTTAAAGGTAAATTTACCGGTATGGCGTTCCGCGTGCCCACGCCGACAGTTTCGGTAGTGGATTTCACTGCGACGCTCAAGAAAGAAACGACCGCCGACGATATTCGCAATGCAATGGTTGAATATGCGCGCGGTCCCATGGAAGGTATCCTTGACGTGACTGACGAGCCGCTCGTGTCTACCGACCTGCGCGGCACAACCTACTCGTCCGTGTTCAGCTCGCTTGATACGCTCGTTATCGGCAATATGGTCAAAGTGGTGGCGTGGTACGACAATGAATGGGGCTATGCCTGCCGCACAGCCGATCTCGCCGCGATGATGGCGAAGAGCCTATAGTCTGCTAGTCTCCTAGTTTGCTAGTCTTGACTAGGGGACTAGTGACAAGAAGACTAGGAGACTCTTTTTATGAATAAAAAAACAGTCAAAGACATAGACATCAAAAACAAACGAGCGCTGATGCGCGTGGATTTCAACGTGCCGATGGCGGACGGTAAAGTTACCGACGACAAACGTATCCGCGCCGCGTTGCCAACGATTCAATATGTGTTGGATCAAAACGCGTCATTAATTCTGATGAGTCACTTGGGGCGACCAAAATCCGCTTCGGATTCTCAGTTCAGCCTGCGCGCGGCTTCGGAAGTTTTATCCACGCTTCTGGCGCGTCCCGTCAAGATGGTGCCCGATTGCGTGGGAGCCGAAGTGGAAACAATGGCGAAAGACTTAAAGCCCGGCGAAGTGTTGATGCTCGAGAACACGCGCTTCCACGCGGAAGAAGAGAAGAACGATCTCGATTTCGCCAAACGACTCGCCTCGCTTGGTGACGTGTACGTCAACGACGCGTTCGGCTCGGCACACCGCGCTCATGCTTCGACGGAAGGCGTGGCGAGATTTCTCCCCGCTGTTTCTGGCTTCTTGATGGAACAGGAACTCGAATACCTCGGGCGCGCGGTGGCGAATCCCGAACATCCCTACATTGCGATCCTCGGCGGCGCGAAGATCAGCGACAAAATTCTCGTCGTCGAAACCCTGCTCGCCAAATGCGACAAACTCATCATCGGCGGCGGGATGGCAAACACTTTTCTCGCCGCGCAGGGACTGAATATGCAAGACAGCCTCGTCGAAGAATCGTCGTTGGAAACCGCAAAGGGAATCATGGCAAAGTCTGCCGATAAATTGATCCTGCCCGTAGACGCAGTCATCGCGGATCAATTTGCCGAAGACGCGAACACGCAAGTCGTGGATGTGGGGGAGATCCCTGCTGGCTGGCGCATGTTGGACGTGGGACCGAAAACCGTCGGTGTGTATCAAGCCGCGTTAAACGGAGCCAAACTCATAGTCTGGAATGGACCCGTCGGCGTCTTCGAGATGCCGAAGTTTGCCGAAGGGACGTTCGCCCTCGCGCGCATGTTGGCAGACTCCAAAGCAGTCACAGTGATCGGCGGCGGCGATTCGGCGAGCGCGGTCAAAAAAGCGGGCGTGGCAAAACAGATGACGCACGTCTCCACCGGCGGCGGCGCGTCGCTGGAATTTTTGGAGGGGAAAGAGTTGCCCGGCGTCGCGGCGTTGATGGATAAATAAATTACTCGAGTGTTAGAGCGTGCGAGGAGAAGAGGATAGTATGACCGATCGAAAACCTTTTGTCGCTGGAAATTGGAAAATGAATAAAACCTTCGCCGAAGCGCGCGAGTTGGTCGCGGCAATGTTGAAGCCGTTGAGCGGGATCGCCGGCGTGGAAAAAGTGTTGTGCCCGCCTTCTATTTCGATCCCTGTTGTCGCTTCTATGCTCGTCGGCGCTGACGTCGGACTTGGAGCGCAGAATATATATTGGGAAGAGAAGGGCGCGTTCACGGGCGAACTTTCTCCCAGCATGGTGAAGGAGTTTTGCGCGTATGTCATCATTGGCCATTCGGAACGCCGCGCATATTTTGGCGAAACGGATGAGCAGGTGAACAGGAAATTACATGCCGCGATGAAGATCGGACTCGTCCCTATTGTGTGCGTAGGCGAAACGTTGGATGAATACGAATCGGGGCGAACGGAGGAGGTTGTTTCGCGTCAGATCAAACTTGGCTTTGCCGATGTCGAGTCCGCGTCCGCGTCGCGCATCGTCGTCGCGTATGAACCGGTGTGGGCGATCGGCACGGGCAAAGCCTCCAGCGGAGAGAATGCCAACGGGGTAGTGAGGCAGGTCATCCGTCGCGCATTAAGCGAGGCGTTCAACGAGAATGTCGCGCAGTCAATGCGTGTGTTGTACGGCGGCTCGGTGACAGGATCGAATGCGCCCGAATTTTTCTCTCAACCTGAAATTGACGGCGCGCTGGTCGGCGGCGCAAGCCTTAAGCCCGATGAATTTGTGGCGATCGTAAAGGCGGCGGCGTGATCTTTTCCCTTGCAAGAGGGGGCTGGGCAAGGGCGGGATGTTTGCGCAACTCGTAGGATTCTTCTGGTTTACAATCGCGCTCTTTCCGCTGACCTTTCTGCAGCGCGTTTTACATCGTGAAATTCAAGCGGCGCTTCTTATCCTTACTCGCGACGCAACGCTGACGATGGGGATTTTTTCGTTGATCTTTTTGCCCGGCGTATTTCTACATGAATTAAGCCACTTTTTGATGGCGAAGATTTTGCGCGTGCCGACGGGTCGCTTCTCCATTTTTCCTAAACCGCTGCCTGACGGGCGTTTGCAATTGGGCTATGTCGAGACTGCGCGTTCAGATATTGTGCGCGATTCGTTAATTGGCGCGGCGCCTCTTATCGTCGGAACGTTCATTGTGGCGTATGTGGCGATTGACCGCCTTGATATGCGCATCCTGTGGGATACGTTGCGCCATGGGCAATTGAATCTGTTCTGGATAGGCTTGTCGAACCTGTCGCGTGTAAATGATTTCTATTTATGGCTCTACCTTGTTTTCGCAGTTAGCAGTACGATGACGCCTTCCGAATCGGATCGCCGCGCCTGGTTGAACTTGACGGTTGTTGTCGGCGCGTTGCTTGCGATCATCTGGATGGTCGGCGCGGGGTCATGGTTTGTAAACCGCATCGCTTCAGCAGTAAGCGCCTTTCTAAGTTCGACTGCTGTGATTTTTGGCTTGAGTGCGGTAATCCACGCGATTCTAATCGCGCCCGTCGCGTTAATCCATAAACTAGTAGCGCGAATCGCCGGGGTGGATGT
The DNA here is from genome assembly GCA_022181005.1 of Anaerolineaceae bacterium. Classification (GTDB taxonomy): domain Bacteria; phylum Chloroflexota; class Anaerolineae; order Anaerolineales; family Villigracilaceae; genus Defluviilinea. The sequence goes on from BQMV01000084.1 coordinate 3,649, forward strand.
GCGGTAACTTCTACTTACGACGGCGTTTCAAGATAGACCAATGCCTT